>NZ_JACJPT010000168.1:0-7694 GCF_014696195.1 Sphaerospermopsis sp. FACHB-1094
GTCCCCAGTCCCCAGTCCCCAGTCCCCAGTCCCCAGTCACCAGTCCCCAGTCCCCAGTCCCCAGTCCCCAAATAAAATAACTTGGTCAAATTATGTAAATTTTCCTACAATCTATCAAGAGAGCGCGAGGCTAAGAAGATTGGACGACAACTACCAAACCTATTTAAATCGGGTAGCACGCATGACGCTACCAGAATCTTACAAAACCCAAGTTCAGCATATCCAGGAATCTTATAAATTTAAACCTGTTGATGGAGTCAGAAAACCAGCACCATTTCCTGGTTATACACTGATTACCCCACCAGCAGCAGAAGATACACAGAACGCTGATTTTTACAGCCAAATTGAGACTTTTCAGCGATCGCTGTTAGAGTTACCAATCAATTCTGATTTGATTGTACCTCTACCTCCTGCCAGTTTTCATTTCACCTTAGCGGACTTGATTTGGGATCATGCTTACATTCATGCTACTGAGAAAAATCCCCAATTTGAACAGGATTTAAATACTTGCTTAGGGAATTTGTTTAAGCAGTATCAACAGTTGCGGGGTGAAGTCAGTAATCCCATTTCTTGGCAAATGCTAGGACTAATAGTAATGCCAAGAGCTTTAGCGGTGTGTTTAATACCCAAAGATGAAAGATCCTATGAAGAAATTATTCAACTGAGGCGGTTGATTTATCAAAATCGCAAATTAATGGGTTTGGGAATTGAGCAACATTACCACTTTACTGCTCATGTTACATTAGGTTATTTTGGCGAAATTCCTACTGATTTAGATCGGGTACAACTCAGTAATTTGTTATCTGAATTAAATCAACAATGGCTGTTGAATTTTCCCGAAATTGTAATTCATCAGGCTGAATTAAGAAAGTTTGACGATATGACAGCCTATTATCGTCAACCTGAATTTACGAGTTTAGAGTTTTAATTTGTTAGTTGTCAGGGAATAGGGACTGGTGACTGGGGACTGGTGACTGGTGAGTGGGGACTGGTGACTGGGGACTGGGGACTGGTGAGTGGGGACTGGTGACTGGGGACTGGGGACTGGTGACTGGGGACTGGTGAGTGGGGACTGGTGACTGGGGACTGGGGACTGGGGACTGGGGACTGGGGACTGGGGACTGGGGACTGGGGACTGGTGACTGGGGACTGGGGACTGGTGACTGGGAATAAATATGTTTCTTTCTTCTTTATCCTGCCTGCTGCCTGCTGCTTAAAACTCTGGTTGTTGATAGGCTAAATAAACAGCTTCTAAAAAAACATCAGAGGAAATATCAGCAGGTAAAATTGTTAAATTTATAATAGATTTTACCTGCTCAGATAATTTTAGTGATAGAGATGACCGAGCTTTTTTAGACATTCCATTGCGGCGTTGTAAATATTCACGAATAATGGCAAAATCATCAGGCAATAATTGAGATAAATCCGAGATTTTTTGCAAACTGATATAAAAAGATTTTGCCTCATCTGAAATAGTAAGATTGGCAGATTTATTAACTTGTTGGGTTTGAATTACTATCGTTCCTGCGACTAAATCACCAAGGCGCTTTTCACTTTTAATAGACATAATTAAAAAAGCGCCAATAAACAAAGTCTCATCAATAGGACGCAGTAAAGCCCGGAGAGAAGCTTGTTGTAAACCCAAAGGTCTGCCATCATCTCGCACCACACGAATTTTTGCAATGCGTTTACCAGGGGTTTGTCCTTGCCAGAGAGTTTCAAAAAAAACAAAATAACCTGTGTAAATAAAGAAAAGAATCAGGAAAGCGATCGCAGTCATCCATAAACCAAAACCAGGACCAAAAATCTCTGAACCAATATCATATAATTGATTAGAAATAAATGCCCAGACTGCGATAAACAGAGCTAAACTTAAAGCCAAAATCTGGTAGTCAATAATTAACGCCCAAGCTCGACTTCCTATACCAGCTAAGGTAAATTCTAACTCAACGCTTTCCGGGGTGCTGAATTTGATTCTGTTGAAAAGGTGCATGATTGGAAATTATTTTTCAATTTTGCTTTAAATTTCTCGGTCACGTAACTCCAAACCTAAACCCTCACGCCGACTTCTTAGGTCATAGTAAATTACAGCTTTGACAGTTTGCAAAAAAGGTAAAATTGCAGCATTACTAGATACAATTATACCTAGAAATAAAACAATAAATATCAGAGAAAAAACCGGAGAACCATCAGCTAATAGGGGTGTGAAAATTAGCTGAATCACAGTTGTAATAATCTGTACTAAAATTTGCAGTGGCAATGTGATTAAAAGGGCTACAAAAGAAATTATAAATATTCTGCCTACATAGCCTTTAGTTAACTCCCAACTGCGTTGAATAGTAGAAATAGCATCAACATTTTCTTCAATAGCTAGGGGTAGATCCACTACATAAAATCTAGTTCCCAACCAGACAATCCCCACAATACCAACAACACTGACTAAAATTGCTATTAACACAAAAATACCAATATTAGACAGATTGCCATTTTGTACTCCCAAAACCGCAGCCATAATACCCAACAACAAACCCCCCGCAACTAGAAAACCGATCATAATACCCACACTGATAAAAAACATTAAGATCAATGTGCCGAAAAACTTCCAAAGACGGGAATTAACGAACCTTTCACCCGCATGAACACTTTCTGGTTGATTCACCAAATCACCAAAGGCCAAACGACCAATCAAAGCTGATAAAGCATAAAACTTTGCCCAGCCATAAATTGGTAACAACACCCAAAGATAAGCCTTCAAAGCCAGTATAAAATATTCTTTGAGGTGAGAACGATATAAACGGACTGCGGCACTAACCACATTACCAATACTTAATGGTTCAGCATTACTGGTATAACCCAAGTTGTCAGACATAGTAGTAAATGTTCCTGAAAATTACAGTTGGCAATTTTGAGTCCATATTAAGCTAAATTAAACTCAGTACCCGGAAATTTTATGAATATTAAACGTTGGATCGGCAGACGAGAGGAAAATTGGCAACGTCTAGATTCTCTATTGCGGAAAGTAGAACAAAAAAAGTTAAAATCTCTCAAATATGGGGAAATTAGAGAGTTAGCCAGTTTATATCGTTCTGTAGCGGCAGATTTAGCCCGCGCTCGTACCCAGGAAGTAGGGAATACTTTAATTCAAAGTTTACAATCCCTAACAACTCGCGCCTATACTCAAATTTATCAGGGTTCACGCAAACAAGAATGGCAAGCAGCGGTAGAATTTTACCGTTTTGGATTTCCGGCTGTAGTGCAGCAAACATTTCCATACATAGCCACCGCCACAGCTTTATTTATCTTAGGTGGTTTAGTAGCTTGGTGGTATGCTTGGCAAGATCCCAGTTTTATGTCGCTGATAGTACCAAACCAGATAATTTCCCAAGTCCGAGATAAAGGTGAGTTATGGATGGGTTCTATTGTCGGTATTGAACCTTTGGCATCCAGCAATATTATGATTAATAATATTTCCGTGTCTTTTGTTGCTGTCGCTGGAGGAATTACTGCCGGATTATACACAATTTATATTATGATATTTAACGGTTTATTAATTGGTGCGGTTGGTACTTTAGTTGCTCAAAATAATCTCGCTTATCCATTTTGGGCGTTTGTGTTTCCTCACGGTTCAATAGAATTACCCGCTATCTTTTTTGCAGGTGGGGCTGGACTTTTAATAGCCAAAGCAATTATATTTCCTGGTAAATATCGCCGTCGAGATGCAATTAAATATTATAGTTCTCTAGCTGCACAATTGGTATTTGGAATTGTGCCGATGTTAATTATAGCTGGAATTATTGAAGGTTTTTTCTCACCTAATCCTATTGTTCCAGACCCGATTAAATATTTAGCAGGAATGGGATTGTTTATATTTTTAGTGCTGTATTGTAATCGTAAAAATAAATTGGTTAAGGGATAAAAAATTAAAAATTAAAAATTAAAAATTAAAAGTTAAAAATTAAAAAGGAATGAAGAGGAAGATATTTTAGCAGTAAGGGTAATTCTTCCTCCTGACTCCTGCTAAAGCTGATTTCTGGCTTTAAGTTTTAGATAACTTTCAACTAATTGATCAGAAATTTGATTTGCTGGTGCATCCAGAACCAAAACACCTTTTTGTTTTAATTGGGCAAAAGCAACTTGTCTTTGTGCTAATAAATCTAGAGATACTGCACGAGTATAAGCTGTTGTGATATCGTCAGTAAAATTGTGTGCTATGTGGTCAACTTGGGGATCGCGGAGGGTGACACAAAAAGGTAAATAACGGGGTGCTAATTTGCAGAGTGCAGTGAGAAGTTCTGAAGAAGCCGTAATATCAACTAAGTCAGTAATTACCACTACTAGCGCCCTGCGGGTTTGCTGTTGAACTACATGAGTGACAGCGCCTAAATAATCAGATTCTAATAATACTGGTTCAATGGGAGTAAGTCGATCAATTAGTTGATTAAGGTGATGTTGTCCCCGTTCTGGGGGTATCCAGGTGTGTACTTGACGATCAAATACAGCTACACCAACGCGATCGCCCCGATGTAAACCCGCCAATGCTAAGGATAATGTGGTATTTAAACCCCAGTCAAATCGCTGTAAACCCTGGACTCTGGCGGTCATCAATCGCCCACGATCTAGTAAAATCAGTACAGTTTGTTCCTGTTCTGGTTCTAAAACTCTGACTAATGGACCTGTGTTACCATAACTACGTCTAGCGGTAGCTTTCCAATCGACAAACCGCAAATCATCACCGCTGCGATAGTTCCGCAGTTCTGCAAATTCTGTTCCTATACCCATTTGACGAACTTTGCGGATAGAACCAGATGATTGTAATGTCAGACGAATCGAGAGCGATCGCAACCCCATTAAATCAGGATACACTTTCACCCGTGTATTTTGGGGAATTTGCCAATCATCCCACCCTAACCCCCAATTTCCCAACTGTCGTACTTGAATATTTCCCCAAGGAAAATCTCCTCTTTGATTTGGTTGTACAGTGTAAGTTATCTCTTGGGTGTTATTTGCAGAAAGATTAACGCTGAGAGTCGATGTAGAAACAGTAAACTCTGTCGGATAGTAATCACGAATTTGAATAATACTATTTGTATTTCCTGATTCTACCTTTAACACTACTGGATTATCACGGCCAATAGATAAACGTGAGGGTAATTCCCGACTAATTTTAACGCGAGATTTTCTCACTTTTAAACTATCAATAACCATCAATCCTAAAACCACAGCATCAAATAACAAAGTTAAAGTGATGCTTTGGTAAATACCCACAATCATGGATAAAATGGGTGATACAGCAATTGCTAAACCTAATAAAAAATAAACTTTTTTAGATGGAATCATATAGTTCACAGGTGACAGGTGACAGGTGACAGAAAAAAGTGAATAGTTATCAGTTATCATTATTCATGCTTTATTGTTAACTGTTAACTGTTAACAGTTAAGTGACTTCTGATCCAATTTCTTTATGAGGCTGCGCCTAAATTCTTCATCTCTTATTTCCTTCTTTCTTTGTGTCCTTTGTGTCCTTTGCGGTTAGTTCATTCTTGAATTTAGCGCATCTTTATCAAGAATTGGTATGACTCCTAAATTCTTCCAACTCTGATTATAATAAATTCATACCTTCTCTTAAATGAGGATTGAGTATAGTTCGCCAAGCCTTTAGTTTTTTATTATAATCTATTCGGCAAGTAGTTTGTCTTTCTGGTGGGATACCTATATTTTCTACCAAAACATCATACTCTTTGGGGTTTTTACCATAAACCAAACAAATAATATTATAAAACCTTTGATAATTCAAAGAGTGTTCATCCCAAAAAGATAAATCTTGACTTACACTTTCCATTTCCTGATTTCCAGATAAACCAAATTGGATAGCAGAAGCTAAAGCTGCAAATTCCTGTCCTAATTCTGATAATAAAATTGTCGAAAATTCATCAACTGTATCTTCTTCTTTACCAGTTACAGGTAAATCTAATTCTTCGATGAGTGTATGTCCTAATTCATGGAAAAAAGTAAAAACCGTTGTACCTGCTACCCGACGATTAACTTTATTAACTATTTCCGGTTCATTAATATTTAATTCCCTTGATTGATAGTATTCCATAAATACATCTGTGAATCTATCTATTAATTCATAGCAAAGAGTAATACTATGTTCAGAGGATTTATAATAGGCGTTGACAGCACCACAGTCACCCAAAACAATTTTGACATCATTGGGCATAATTAAAACTCTATTTAGCTTTTGGGCTAATTTTTCAAATGATTGATATTTTTGGAATCTTTCTTGTCTTTTGATAAAATGTTTGCGCTGTAAAGGAGTATAAATTACTTGAAATTTTCCTGTAGCATCTACATTATTACTATTATGCCTATTCCTAATTATTTCGTTAGTATTGCCAATTAATTTAACTGGCGTTTGCTTATCAATAGGATTGATAGAAATAACAATTATACATAAAGCTAGAATACTGACTAACAGGAAAATTTTTAGTTTAATATTAATTGATTGCAAATAATTGAATAGGTAAGACATACTGTGGTATATACAATATGATTGAAAACTTGGTAAGGAGTCAGAATTTTTGATAAATTTGATCAATCAGTAGATGAACAATGAGAGAATGAGAGGATGTTTGTAAAGTCTAATTTGTAAAGTCTAATTTGTAAAGTCTAATTTGTAAAGTCTAAATTAATGGCAAATAAAAACGGTAGCATCCCCAATGTGTAAATTTATTTTTATCTAACGGAAAAATGATCCAAAGTCCTGATAAGCTGATGTGCAGCTAAACTGTATAATTAAAAAATCTGAAGTTACAGTAGCACAAGCATCTTGTTTGTATTAATTATTCAAGTTAAAGGAACAACAGCTTATGATTGAACCGCAAAGACGAGCCAGTGCGTTGGGCAGCTCTGCCGACTTGTAGCAACTGGCGTGCAAAGGACACAAAGGTAAGAGAGTTTAAGAGCTTGTCCTAAGTTGACAATTTACTAGACAAACCTATACAAGTACATACAAAACTACAAGTATTTGACGTATACATGGAATAAGTTGACTAAAAAATTAGGCAAAATGTGTCAGAATTAAATAATAAAGTATAGTGTTGACATCAGCAAATGCTTTTATCCATCAAAACACAACTCAAGTTAAATAAAACTCAAGAAATATTAATGGCTAAACACGCTGGTATAGCAAGGTTTACCTATAATTGGGGTTTAGCAACTTGGGCTTCTTTGCATAAAGATGGATTAAAGCCAAACAAATACATCCTCAAAAAATTCTTTAATAATCATGTAAAACCTGAATTGGCATGGATTAAAGAAAAGGGTATTTGCCAAAAAATCACTCAATACGCCTTTGATAGTTTAGGTGAGGCTTTCCAGAGATTTTTTAAAGGACAGTCTAAATATCCCAACTTCAAAAAGAAAGGGAAAAATGATAGTTTTACAATTGATGCAGGTGGTAAACCAATTCCTGTAGGTGGTATATCAATAAAACTACCAACAATTGGATGGGTAAAAACTTATGAAGGATTGCCTCATACTACTTGCAAAAGCATTACTATTTCTAGGACTGCTGATAGCTGGTACATAGCTTTTTCTTATGAACAAGAATGTCAGCCAACTATTAAAAAACATGATGCTGTTGGTGTTGATTTGGGAGTAAAGGAACTAGCTACACTAAGCACTGGTGTTAC
>NZ_JACJPT010000169.1:0-7537 GCF_014696195.1 Sphaerospermopsis sp. FACHB-1094
GTAGTTTTATTGATGTACCACCTACAGGAATTGGTTTACCACCTGCATCAATTGTAAAACTATCATTTTTCCCTTTCTTTTTGAAGTTAGGATATTTAGACTGTCCTTGAAAGAATCTCTGGAAAGCTTCACCTAAACTATCATGCATCGTATTGAGTGATTTTCTGACAAATACCTTTTTCTTTAATCCATTCCAATTCAGGTTTGACATGATTGTTAAAGAATTTTTTGAGAAGATATTTGTTTGGTTTTAATCCATCCTTATACAACCAAGCCCAAGTTGCTAAACCCCAATTGTAGGTAAACCTTGCTATGCCAGCGTGTTTAGCCATGAATATTTCTTGAGTTTTATTTAACTTGAGTTTTGTTTTGATGGATAAAAGCATTTGCTGATGTCAACACTATACTTTATTATTTAATTCTGACACATTTTGCCTAATTTTTTAGTCAACTTATTCCATGTATACGTCAAATACTTGTAGTTTTGTATGTACTTGTATAGATTTGTCCAGTAAATTGTCAACTTAGGACAAGCTCAATGCTACCAAGATGTACAGCGGGAGCAACGCAATATTGTTCGGTTAAAGGAAAAAAGGGAGTAAGAACAAGAGACTTCCAATTAAAAAAATATTCCACAACCAAGTCATAGGGGGAATTTTAAGACTTCTGTGTACACTGTAGCCTTCAGCACTGGACTCACAACTACACCTCTAGCCTGATAATATATGCTTCAGGTACTAATTGCTCTACATAATCAGAGTGCGTGTCCGGTTGCTGTACCGAGAGTTGCGGCGATTGCGCGAAGCGCAGTGCCGGAGGCGATCGCTTGTAAAAGACTTGTTTTTCCAGCACCGTTCATACCGATGAGAACAATTATATCTCGCGCTAAACCAGTTTCTGGATCTGTGAAATCAAATAATGGGGAAGACCGGAATTTTTTAAAGTATTTTAGCTGTAGGGATTGAATTTTCATGTTTAGATTCTCCAGAAGAGGAGAAATAATAATTTTAAATTTTTAAAATATGGGGTTTCAAGTTATCAGCCAAGATTCAATAAACAATGTTCTTACTTGTTTAATACGTTGAAAATCGCTATCGGTTGAAACGATGGTAAGATTATGCTGTAGAGCAATCGCTGCAATCCACAAGTCATTTTCACCAAAACCTAAATCAGTTATTTTAGTTTTTCTCCGCTTGCTTTTTTCTTTGGGTGCAAATTGATTAAATAAATCAGCTTTGAGTTGCCCGTAAATATTAGCAGTTTCTTTTTCAATGTTATGGATATAGATACCTCTAAGAAAAGTTATGATTAGTGCTAAATTACTTTGTTGTCTTTGAGAACGTACAGCCATATCTATCAATTCTCCCTGCACAATCACACAGGTTGACACTAAACTGTTTTCGACCTCAAGCAGACGATTTAGTATATTGATATTTCCTAAAATGGCAAGACTACAGTGATTTGTATCGAGTAAGTACATTATTCAAAAGGATTATTATCATCAAATTTCGCTTGACCACGACTAGCAATGACTAGCCTTAGACACTCTTCTAAATCATCGCCTTCCCAAGTACCTATAGTTTTTAAATGTTCTAGAAGTGACTTTCCGGTAGAATTAACTGTAGGTGGTGTAGTAGATTCTACTTGATTTGATTTAGGTTGTAATTGGGTTTCTTTGGTTTTTAAGAAACGCAAAAAATTAAGTGTTTCAGCTATTAGTTCATCTGGTGCTGATTCAATTTCTTGAAAAAGTTGTTCTTTGATGGTCATAGTTATACCTATTATCTAATTAATGTGTCTGAACTGCAAATCAATCCACATCTAACCATTGATGCTTCTTCTTTAATTTTACAAGAAATAATTTATCGAAAATTTGGGGTTAAACCCCCGTTGTTCAGAGAGTATCATTACTCCACTCCCATTGTATAAGCATTGTAAAACTTCGGCAAATTTGAGGATTGAAAGAATATCAAGTCCGATTGTCAATAAATTATCAATTGATGATAGAAGTCGGGGACTTGGGTATGATGGCAAGATTGTTAATAAAAGTTTTCATCTTGTTTCTGGGAATATACTGTAAAATAAAAATACAAGTTGGGGAGATTTTATAATTATGCAAATTACAATAAATGTACCAGATAATTTAACAGATAAAATCCAGGATAAATTAGGTGATTTATCCGAAAAAATTATGAATAAATTAGCTTTAGAAGCTTTTTTAGAAGGATTGATTAACTTTAATGAATTTAGACAGGTGTTAGGTTTTCAGGATGATAACGCTTTCAAGGCTTTTTTATCAGCAAATTTCCCCCTACATTCTGGGGGGTTATTAAATTTAGCGGGGAGTTGTGCGGATATAGATTTTACCCTTGATGGACAAGGTATTGCTGATGATAGGGATAATGATTTAGTTGGGTTTTGTGATGAGTAATTCTTCACTTATTTATTTACTAGATACTAATGTTTGTATAGTGTATTTAAAGAATAAGGGTTCTGCTATAAATCGCCGTTTTGACAGCATAGAAGCAGACAAGATTGCTGTTTGTTCTGTGGTGAAAGCTGAGTTATTTTATGGCTCAAATCGTAGCAATAATCCTCAAAAAAGGTTAAATATACACAAATATACAACAGTTGTTTTTATATCAATTTGTATCTTTATATTTTGATGATAATTGTGCGGAAATTTATGGACAGATTCGGGCTGATTTAGCTAAAATTGGTACTCCTATTAGTTCCAATGGTTTACAAATTGCTGCTATTGCTTTGGCGAATAATTTAATACTGGTAACTCATAATGTAAGAGAGTTTAGCAGAGTTGATGGATGATCCCCCAATACTAGAAAATTATGAATGCAAAAATTTAGGCTCTTATTGATTTTTAAAAGCCGGGAAATATGGATATATAAGTAAGTCGGCATGAAAAAACCAAAGCAAGTACAAAAATACCTCAGCTAACACCAAACACCAAACACCTAATACCTAACACCTCTCATCCAGTATTTATGTTCAGGAGCAAGATATTCAGATTAGGCGATCGCAAATTCTGTATATTGTCTCATAAGAGGTGGATGAAACCCTAAAACAATTTCCTCTCGTGTGATTCCTTTATGTAACAAATCTGTCGCCACCCCATTTTCTGTCCAATCTTCCTCAATCCAAATTTTGTTATCCTTTAAACGGATATGAATCATCACACTCTTAATCCTCTCATCTTTGTGCCAACCCATCAATAATAAAAGATACTGTTCGTGTACTTCATCAAAAGCTAAAACACTCTCGGTTTGAGAACCAGATTTTTCATTGATTTGATGATATTCTGTTAAGGTTTCTTGGATAATTTGACGATAATGCTTTAATTTATCCATTGCATTATTACCTCACTTTCAGCATCAACGATTAACAACTTAACTTGATTGCGATTAATAATCATCTGGGTTAACTGGCGTTGAAAATAACTTTTATAAGTTCCATAAGTAATCGCTAAATATAATTCAAAATCTAATTCAGTCTCTAACAAAATATCTCGATAAACTACATACTGTCCCACAGCTTGTTCTAAATCATGAATAAAAGACCGACCTAAAAAACTTTTGACTTCTACCAGAATTTTTTGACCCTGTTTTTCTGCTGCAATTGATTTTTCTGCTGCAATATCCACATATAAGCGATCGCCACCATATTCCAAAGTATAATCTTCTGTTAAAATGTTCCAACCATCCTTGACTAATGCAAATCTTACAGCGTTATGGTAAATATCTTTTGCTGGCATCTATATTTTTGAATTACATACCACATCAATGTTATCCTAAAATTGAAAGCAAACGATCATTGATATATAGCACGATGCCTTCCACGTTCTCTCGCAGGACTGAACTTTCAAAAATGCGTTTTAAACTGTAAGCGCGTTAAATTTCGGGGTATAAATCCTTTTGTCTTGGGCGTAGGTTGGGAATTTTACCCGTTTCTGCATCTTGATGGAATTGTCGCCATTTAGAAAGGCGATGGCGCGGAGCGCAGTGCCAGATACCGTTGGCGAATATAATACATCTTTGTATTTTAAAAGATTACATAAGCTCAAGCCTTCAATCTGTGGTTGCTGCTTTTAGTTGTAACACTTTTGTTTATCCGTTTGTAACACTTTCGCCAACAGTATCAGTGCCAAAGGCAATCGCGCAACAGGTCTTCTGTAATTTCTAAGATTCACCTGATCTCAAAAGGGTTGATATTGCAAAGAGAAATAAAATCCATTATCTTGCAAGGAGTCTCCCTTATCCTTCACTCCAAATAAGCGATGTGATTGCCTACGGCACTGGCGTAGCCAATCGCTGCGCTCTCTTCTGTTCGATACGCCGAAGGCATCGCTCTCCCTATTTTTACCAACCAGGCGATTGCGCTCCAGCGCAGCGCCGGAGGCGAATCGCTCGCAAACCCCCAACCCTTAATCCTTCGTTGCTGATTCTCAATAAAATGAGGTTTTTATCAATAAGGATGAGGTGCATTGTGTAAAGAGTAGGTAGATTCTTAGGTCTTGAAACCTTTGCCACATATAAGTTTTAAGATTGTTAAGAAAGATGGGAGTAACGCATAGCAATGGCAATTAAGGTAGTTTTGCCACCTAAAAACATATCAAAATAATTGAGGTGAAAATGAGTTTATCTAATGAATTGTGGACAGCGAATCATGATTTAGCCCTAGCTTGTTTAGAGCATCCTTTTGTACAAGGCATTGGGGATGGTACATTGCAATCTGAAAAATTTGGCTACTATGTAGGACAAGATGCTTTTTTCTTAGAAGCTTTTGCTCGTGCTTACAGTATTGCCGCAGCTAAAGCACCAGATTGGCAAGGTTTTACCATCTTTCATGATTTAGCTAGTGGTGTTTTGGAAGAATTAAAACTACATGAAAATTATGCTCATCAATGGGGTGTGAATCTCCATGATGTAGAACCAGGAACAGCCACCCGTCGGTATACTGATTTTTTGTTGGCCACTGCTTGGACTGGGGAAGTGGGTTTAACTGCTGCTGCAATGTCTCCCTGTATGCGTTTGTATGCTTTTTTGGGAACAAGTTTAGCGGCTGATGGTATTCCTGAACACCGATATACAAATTGGATTCAAACTTATGGTGGTGCAGAATTTCAACCATTAACACAGCAATTAGACAGTTTAGTTGATAATTATGCTGTTGATTCCTCTAAACTTCATTCAACATACCGCTATGCTATGGTCTGTGAATATGACTTTTTTGAAGCTGCTTGGATGAGATAAATTTCACCCAAGAATTTAACCTATAAATCTTAATATTCTGAATTATTGATTACTTTTATTCGCTGGTTATAGTGCTAGTTTGGGATTGTTGTCTGTTAGTAAAATAACTACAAAATACCCAAAAATGTCTGTAAATATTATAGTTGCGTATTTACATTATCTGAGTTTCATGTTGTGTTTTGGTGCTTTGACATTAGAAGCATTTACTTTAAAAAAAGAGTTGAGTTTGCATGAAGCTTGGAGAATAGTAATTGCTGATGCGGTTTATGGTATATCAGCAGTTGGTATTCTTGTTACAGGTATTTTGCGTGTTCTCTATTTTGGTAAAGGTACAGAATATTATTTAAATAATCCATTTTTTTACGTTAAAGTAACAATATTTTTGCTGGTAGGTTTATTATCTATTTATCCTACGGTTTCCTTTATTAATTGGGTAAAAGATTTACTGCAAAATCAATCGCCTAAACTAGATTCAATAAAATTAGATCGTCTGCTGTTGTTAATTAGAGTTGAACTGGTTGGTTTTATTTTGATTCCGTTGTTAGCAACAATTATGGCAAGATATTAACAATTGAGAATTGAAAATGGACAATTGACAATTACAGCAGTTTCTGAAGATATGAAGTACACCTTTGGCGGGCAAGATGCCCGCACCACAAGAGTTTGATGATTTGTTTTTTTACCTCATAACATCGGTAAGTGCTGTATATATATTTTACTAATTATCAATTGTTAATTGTCAATTATCAATTGTTTAAACTCTGCCACAAATACCAACAAGCAATAGTGCGGTAAGGTTGCCATTGTTGGGCGATTTGTTCTAACCCACATTCCGCACCCCCCAGTGTCACAATCGGTAATTTCGGATTTTTGAATACCTTTGATGATAATTTTGATACAAAATAGTCTAAATCTTAGGTGGCGATCGCCAATCTCAAATCCCCAAACGACCATTTTTCGTTGTGTGACAGTTTAGGGTGCGGAAGGTGGGTTCTAATGTTTTTTTATTGGGCAAATCATCCAAATTATAAAGATTACGAATAGCAGCACGAATACCTAAGTCATCAACAGGTAAAATATCCCAACGATGTAATCTGAAAATCAGCAACATTTGTACAGTCCAGCGTCCTATTCCTTTGACTACAATTAAGGATTTAATGATTGTTTCATCGTCCATTGTTTGCAGTTCATCTATGTTTGGCAGTTCTGTAAAACGTTGTGCTAAGTCTTTGAGATATGTAATTTTAGGACGGGAAATACCCACAGAACGTAAAATATCATCGGGTGTATTGAGAATATCATTAGCTGTTAATGAATTATGATAAAGTTGTAAAAATCTCTGGTGAATAGCTGCTGCTGCTTTTCCTGAAAGTTGCTGATAAATGATAGCGCGAGATAAACAATAAAATAAATCTCCGGTTTGTTGTACCTGGTTTAGTCTGCATTCTCCTATCTGCAATATGACATCTGCTAAAATAGGGTCTTGTTTAAGTGTTTTGATGGCAACGGAGTAATTTATCATTAATTAGCTATTTCCTCAAATTTTAAATGCTGATAGTGAGAAAATTAATAATTTCATCTAAGAGTAATTGGGGTTCATCAACGCGGATCAAATGACCGCTATTTTCAAATATTTTCAAATGGGCGTTAGGAATAGCTTGGGCAATTTCTTCAGAAAATTCTGGGGGACAGATCCAGTCATGTCTTCCGGCAATTACAAGTGTTGGTGAGGTAATTTTAGGTAATTCGTTGAGAATATTATAGTTTCTTAAAAAGCCACTAAAGGCAATGTTAATGGCATCAACTGAGAGGATAGTTTGGTCTGAGTCTGGGGAATTTGTTTTCCGGTTATTGCTTTGGCAATACATTGGATTCATGATTTTAAAAAATTGCCGTAGCTGTTCTTCGTTTTCAAAATTACCTGCCCAAAGTTTTAGAGAGATCGCTTTTTGTTCTGGGTTTCCTCTTTGTGCTAAAATTTCTTGAGCGCGTTGTAAAAAACGAGAACTTGCTGTTGTGGCAATTACTATTAAATGAGAAACATTTTGTGGATATTTGATAGCATAGGAAAGAGCAACCATACCCCCATAGGAAGAACCAATTAAAATAATTTTTTCTAACCCCAAATATTGACGTAATGCTTCCATGTCGTCAACGTTATTTTCTAGGCAGAAATGTTGAATGTCGTTACAAAAGTTTACATATTCAGTTATAGTAGTCCTATTAAGGGTGAAAATGTCAACATCTCATGATATCTTCCATCCAATGAA
>NZ_JACJPT010000017.1:0-77028 GCF_014696195.1 Sphaerospermopsis sp. FACHB-1094
TCAGGACAGGCTCAGGACAGGCTCAGGACAGGCTCAGGACAGGCTCAGGACAGGCTCAGGACAGGCTCAGTACAAGTCGCTCAGTGCAAGTCTCCCTATTTCCCAATCTTCCATCCTCAACCCCAACTTGCAAGAAGTGATGTTAGGGTATTCTGACAGTAACAAAGATTCAGGCTTTTTAAGTAGTAACTGGGAAATTCATAAAGCCCAAAAATCCCTGCAAGGAATTGCGGAAGAATACGGTTTAAACCTGCGAATTTTCCACGGACGGGGGGGATCGGTAGGTCGTGGTGGTGGACCTGCTTATGAGGCGATTTTAGCCCAACCAGGACATAGTATTAATGGACGGATCAAGATCACTGAACAGGGAGAAGTTTTAGCTTCTAAATATTCTTTGTTGGATCTAGCTCTGTATCACGTTGAAACTATTACCAGTGCAGTTGTACAAGCTAGTTTGTTGAAAACCGGGTTTGATGATATTGAACCTTGGAATGAGATTATGGAAGAATTAGCTCATGCGTCGCGTCAACATTATCGCGCTCTCATTTACGAACAACCCGATTTTATCGACTTCTTCCATCAAGTTACCCCCATCGAAGAAATTAGCCAACTGCAAATTAGCTCTCGTCCAGCGCGACGACCATCTGGTAAAAAGGATTTAAGCAGTTTACGAGCGATTCCTTGGGTATTTAGTTGGACACAAACCCGATTCTTGTTACCTTCCTGGTATGGTGTGGGTACAGCTTTACAGGAGTTCTTGAACGAGCAACCGGAAGAACACTTAAAATTAATGCGTTACTTTTATGTCAAATGGCCTTTCTTCAAAATGGTGATTTCTAAAGCAGAAATGACCTTAGCGAAAGTAGACATGGAAATGGCGCGACATTACGTACAGGAATTGTCTAACCCTGAAGACAAACCTCGTTTTGAGAAAGTGTTTGAGCAAATTGCTAGTGAGTTCTATCTCACCAGGGATTTAGTCTTAAAAATTACCGGACACCAAAAACTTTTAGACGGTGATCCGATTTTGCAGCGTTCAGTACAGTTACGTAATGGAACAATTGTACCGTTAGGATTTATTCAAGTTTCTCTACTCAAGCGCCTACGACAGTACAAGAACAGCACCACACCAGGAATAATTCACTCTCGTTACAGCAAAGGGGAGTTACTGCGAGGAGCATTGTTAACTATTAACGGTATTGCCGCAGGAATGAGAAATACTGGTTGAAGAAGGTGACAGGTGACAGGTGACAGGTGACAGAAAGAAAGAGTGTAAGAGAAGATATTGTTATTTCTCCCAATCCCGCCATATCACCAATCACCAATCACCAATCACCAATCACAATGATCAAAAAACGCATTCTAATTTGTACTTTTGTAGCCCTATCATCTGGCTTTTTTGGTGGTTTAATGGCTGCACAAATTACTTCCATGTTGCATAACCAAAAATGTCAAACTCAAGGCTGGGGTTTCCAGCAAGTTTGTAATGTCGTAGTCACACCTGGAGCAATTTGGCAGGGTAGTATAGCTGGAATATGGACAGGTACAATATTAGGGGCGTTTGTTGGCGGGTCAATAGTACGTAAAAGTTATTAATTAGGGAATTGGGAATTGGGAATTGGGAATTGGGAATTGGGAATTGGGAATTGGGAATTGGGAATTGGGAATAGTTGATTAGAAAACATAAAATTGATTACCCAGTCACCAGTCACCAGTCACCAGTCACCAGTCCCCAGTCACCAGTCCCCAGTCCCCAGTCCCCAGTCCCCAGTCACCAGTCCCCAGTCACCAGTCACCAGTCACCAGTCCCCAGTCCCTATTCCATTGGAGTAGTAGATGATTGCAGACTGCTTAAAGATTGCCAAGTATTGGTGCTAGTATCAAAACATCGCCAATTTCCCTTCCGTTCGTCTTTATAACAAAATAACGTGCGATCGCGGTCATCAAAATTATCAGTTAAAAAATATACCATTCCTCGAAATGGATAAGTTTTACGACTCAGGCGCTTTGCTACGGCTTGATTCGGACATTCGACGATAAAAACGGATTCTCCATTGATTTTAGAGAGGGAGAAAATACACATCCGCAAAATTGCTCTCAGCCAACTTTCAGAATTCTCGAAGTAATCGTCGATAATTTTGTTAGTTAGAGCTTGTTCGAGGCTGCGGTCTTTGTTACGAGGAGTGTGGGCATCAGACATAGCATCACCTAAAAATGGCTATACCGCTGGTTCGAGATTAAACTAAAATTTCCCAAAGTGGCAAGTGTAGGGGACTGGGGACTGGTGACTGGGGACTGGTGACTGGGGACCTGACAGGGGTAGGTTTTTAATATTATCTGTTGAGGCAGGACTAGGAAGACAAGGAAGGAAAGTGGACAAGGAAGATTTTATACGGACAATGGTTTTTTGACGGACTATTTTTGTGACTAAGAATACAGACTTTGTACTGTTTTCCTCCCTTGTCACCTTGTCCACCTTGTCCACCAAGTCTTGCCCTGACGACAATGTAAAATACCTACCCTTGTGAGGGACTGGTGACTGGTGACTGGGGAAGACTAATAACCCAATGCCCAATGCCCAATGACCTGGTAATATATACCTATAACTTTGAGAATTTAATAGCCATGACGACTGAAACTAATGTAAAAAATCAAGCTACTACAGGTGCTGATGCTGTTGATGTAGCGATCGCACAAGGAATTGATTTTGACGGTTCTCCTATTCCTGCTGCTAAGTTGGAACTATATAATCAAGTCATGGGTTTAGAAGCTGGTAGACAACGCAGTGGTGTATCTAATACTATGCGTTCTAGGATCGTCCGTATTGGTGCAAAGCATATTCCCCAAGCTGAGTTAGACGCAAAGCTGGTTGATGCTGGTTTTGCTCCTTTAAAAGAAAAAGAAGTTGCCTTTTTCTATGGTGGTAAATAATACAATTTTAGATTTTGGATTTTAGAATAGTAGGTTGGGTTAGCAACAGCGTAACCCAACACAAAATCTAATTTCGCCGGAAATTGTTTTTGACGTACTCCCCGCAAAACATCCGCTACTGCTCTCGCACCTGGTCCAGAAAATGCTTTACCATCGTTATTTTCTATGTAGGGTTGTAAGGTAACAAAAGGTGCTTCTGTCATTAAATAACTCGCACCTTGTAAAACGTTAATGGTGATAGGTTTTTTACTAGGGTTGTGTAAAATTACTCCTATATATAAGGTTTGTAAATCCTTGGGAGTGTGGGTATAATGATGAGCAAATAGATCAAATCTGCCTTGAATGGGAAATTTTAAATGTGCGGCTGGAACTTTTTTCTTATTAGGTGTAAAAGTAGAAAGTAGAATACCTTCATTTTTGATCCATTCTGGACTGTTGCTATTAAAAACCGGTATTTTATCTAAACTACCAGGTAAAGGACGTATTTCTCCCACTTGCACAATTTCTTGTGGTGCTGGTTTTGTAGGTGTTTGAGCGTTTACTTGATTTTTTTGATGATAGCTATTGAAAGTTGTACAGCCGATAGTTTGAGTAATCGCTAATCCTGATATGATGATGAATACAGGTTTGAGGATGTGGTTTTTGGCTTGCAAAATTCCCATATTTGATTTTTCCAGTCAGTTTTTCCGAATGTTATGAACTGGATACAATATATGGAAGGTTAATTTCTGATTTTCTGTAATGCGTGTAAATTTAAAGTAACCCAGTCATTTCGACTCAGGAGTTCAATAAATGGATATACTCATTGAATCTACTAAGGATTTTGAAAAAGATTTAGAAAAGTTTACAGATACAGAGAAGTTTAGAATTATTAAGGAAATGAATCGAAATTTTGAATTGTTATCATCTGAAAATAATTTAATTAATAATTCTTTTTATGAACATAGTGAACAACTCAGAAACATTAAACTAAATCATGACTATGATTCTACTATATATTGTCTCAAAATTAACGATCAACAAAGAATAATTTTAACTATTGATGATGATCCAATTTTTGGTTGTATTTTAATCACTTTATTTAGATTAGTTAATCAAGAAAATGCACAACAAGCTTATAATGCAGTTGCAGAAATGATTTATCAAGATTTCACGGTAGAAGAAAACCCAGCTTTAGAAATTCAGTGTTGTTAATGGCACAAATTAAACCTCTGTTAGATGAATATGGTGTCATTCATGAAGCAATGAAAATTCTTCCAGAATATCTGAAAATTGATTTTCTGGAAGCTTTAGCTGAGTTAGAAGATAATGAATGTCACCGAACTAGAAATTTTCCTAAAACCAGATTACATAAGGTAGCGGGTATTAAACAAGCTATTTACCGTGCAGATATTAATAAAATATCAGGGTGGCGGATTCATTTACAATATATTGATGGAAAAATTCACCTCAAAGATATTATTGGTGGTCAGCATCATGATAATGTCATGCTGGTGATTAAATTGAAAAAGGATAGATATGATTAATAATTGATAATTGATAATTGGTAATTGATAATTGGTAATTGGTAATTGGTAATTGGTAATTGGTAATTGGTAATTGGTAATTGGTAATTGGTAATTGGTAATTGATAATTTGTAATTTGTAATTTGTAATTGATAATTGGTAATTGGTCATTGATTCTATCCTAAAATGCTATCAACGGTAATTTTAATTTCAGGAAATGCGAGGATATCTAAAATTTCACCACGTTGAAAGGTGTTGATTTCACTATATCCATTTTCTGAAGGTTGACGATAAACGATGATTTTTTTTTCGATGATATCAACTAACCAAACTTCTATAATACCATTAGCTGCATAAAGAGGAATTTTGATATCTCGATCATATTCAAAACTACTATCTGCAACTTCTATTAATAATAATACATCCGATGGTTGAGGATGTGCAGATTCATAAAAATCTTCACGGGGTTTAAGTAATGCTATGTCTGGTTGGGGTTCGGAAAAATTATCTAAAGTTATGGGGTTTTGTACAGCAACAATTACTTTTTTACCTAGTAACTGTGAAAAAAGAGAGTTTAAACGATTGACACAAGATGCGTGTTTTCTTCCTATCGGTGACATTTCAATTATTTCTCCATTAATTAATTCTACTCTATCATCTTCTGTTAAAATTCCTGCTGCATTCATTTGATGATATTGTTCAACTGTGAAACGTCTGGTTAATAATTTCGTAGACATAGTTCACTCTCTTTGTTGATGATATTGGTTAATTATTTCTATAATTTGTTTCTATAATTATTTTGTTCCTAAAATGCTATCAACGGTAATTTTAATTTCAGGAAATGCGAGGATATCTAGAATTTCACCACGTTGAAAGGTTGTGATTTGACTATATCCATTTTCTGTAAGCTGACGATAAACGATGATTTTTTGTTCGATGATATCAACTAACCAAACTTCTATAATACCATTAGCTGCATAAAGAGGAATTTTGATATCTCGATCATATTCAAAACTACTATCTGCAACTTCTATTAATAATAATACATCCGATGGTTGAGGATGTGCAGATTCATAAAAATCTTCACGGGGTTTAAGTAATGCTATGTCTGGTTGCGGTTCGGAAAAATTATCTAAAGTTATGGGGTTTTGAGAATCAACTATTGCTAATGGAAGCAACAATTGAGACAATGTACTAATTAATCTTCTTACACAACTTGCGTGTTTTCTTCCTATTGGTGACATTTCAATAATTTCTCCGTTAATTAATTCTACTCTATCATCTTCTGTTAAAATTCCTGCTGCATTCATTTGATGATATTGTTCAACTGTGAAACGTCTGGTTAATAGTTTAGTAGACATAGTTCACTCTCGTTAGTTGATGTTATTTGTTAATTATATCATTTCTTGAAATAGATCCCCAACTTTTCCAAGAAGTCGGGGATCTGAGTTTACAAATAATCAAAAAAGACTTCTGGTACTAATCTTAGTTCTCCTGATTTAAACTTTTCAATTTCTACCCATAAAGCACGATGTTTCTTTTCTGGTGTTTCGGAAAAGGTTAAACTTTCAATTTGGTAAAATTTCGGATCTGCAAAGTCGCATTGATAAAGTTGGATGATTTCATGTCCTTGTTTACCATCGAATATAAACAGGTTTTCGATACAACTTAAATAACGAATGTTGGTTAAATCAGCTTGTATTTCTTCTTGAAATTCTCGTTCCAATGCTATGCGACTGGTTTCACCAAATTCTACTCCTCCACCTAAAGCACGATAAAATGTTGATTGCTTGGTCGGATCATATCCTTCAGAAACAAAGATTCTGTCACCGTCTTTAATTAATGCTAAAACTATGACTCTAATTTCACCTGGTTGATTCATTGTTGTGAGTAATTGTTGTTATTTGAATGATTAATTATCGTAAAGGGAATAAGCGCGAGTTTCACTATCTTCTACTGGCCAATCTTCATTTTCACCACCTAAATATAATGCTTCTATGGTGACGTATTCTTCACTTAATTGAGATAGTGCGTTGATGAGAATATCTAAGGCGATCGCATCACTTGTTCCTAAATCAAACCAGCATCTTCCCCATTTTCCTTCATATTCAAATTCACCCATGTTGTGCATTAAAGCTAACATACTTTGATCATAACCTTGGTTATCATAATCCATGTAGCTTAAATCCAAACCTGTTTCTTGAACTTGCAAGTTTTCAGCGTTGAAACCTCCTAGTTTACCTAAATAAAACCAAGAGTTAAATACTTCTTCTACATATTGTTTTTCTTGTTGGGAAGGAATGGTACTAAATTTGATCCAGAACCAAACGTCAAAGGGATTAAATTCGCGGAATTGAATGTACATTTTTGGTGATTGGTGATTGGTGATTGGTGATTGGTGATTGGTGATTGGTGATTGGTGATTGGTGATTGGTGATTGGTGATTGGTGATTGGGAAAGAGAATAAATAATTATCTGTTCCCTGTTCCCTGTTCCCTTCTTTCCTAATGACTAAATCATCATATATTATTGAGTCGGTTTTTAGCCTGGTTGCGTTCGGATTCAATTTGTTTGACTAGACTAGCAGGAAGTTGGGATTTTTTGGTTAACGCTTTCTCAAAATATGCGATCGCTTCTTTAACCACATTCTGACTTTTTTCCTTGTTACCTTGTAAATACAGTATTTGCGCTTTGAGATAATAAATTTCTGGGTTATCAGAGGTGTTTTTCAAAGCACGATCCACATATTTTAATGCTTGGGGATATTTTTTCAAATCCCGATACGCTAAAGCAATACCCCTATCTACTAAATATCCAGGTGCTGCATTTTGTTCCAGTTGTTCAATCGCTTGATCAGGACTAATGAAAGGCAAGTTAACGGCTAACATTAAGTTCATATAGCCTTTAATTAAATTTAACTCTGGATCATTGGCATTAATGGCTTCTGCTCTATCTAAGTATTCATACACTTTTGTTAACCTAGTAAATGCCTTTGATGCACCATTAACCGTACCTTCACGGGTAATAATGACAGCACCTTCTAAAAAATTGCCTACTCCAGTGTATAAATTACCACGTAATTGGTTAGTAGCAATCAATTTTTGTCCAGCTTCTAAAGTCTTTTTGCTGTACTTTTCCAATCCTACTAAATCTTGATTAGTATAAGCTAAAGATGCTTTTAAAGCATAAGCTAAAGGTTCATCGGGTTCATCAGCGATCGCTTTTTTCAGGTGATCCTCTGCTGCGGAATAATCTCCCTGTTGGAAAATCGCTTTAAACGCTGCTTCCGTGCGATCGCCAATTTTATGAGGTTCACTACTGCGAAATGGATCACCCGCTAATGAGGGATTTACCCACAAATTTAAGATTAACGTAGTAGCAAAAGCAACTGTAGAAACCAGAGGAAATCCTAAAAAATGTTTAGACATAATAAAACACAGAATTATTACGGTTGAACTTGTCTTATGTATTACTTAAAATCAAAAAATGCTTAACCAAAAAACGCTTCTGTCTTAGCAAAAAAATCCAAAAAAATCCAATTTATCTAGACTATTGAAAATTCATCAGGATTCCTCGCTGATTGTAGCGATTTTTTTTTGTGTAATTCTGTCAAAATAGAAAAAGTTGAATGTTTGTTGCTGCTGGATCAGGTTTTGGTTACGTAACTTTGCTTTTAGTCCATCAGTTGTTCATCAGTTGTTCGCTGACTATCTGGTAATTTTAACAAATGCTTTATCTCAGAAATCTAACTTATCACCCCACAGCTTGTCCCACAGCAATTCTTAAATCTATTAACCTGGAATTACCACCACAGCAGCTAGGTTTAGTCATAGGTCCTAGTGGTTCTGGTAAAAGCACCTTATTAGAAATTTTATCAGGATTAGTTGAACCTACCTCCGGTGCTGCATTTTGGAGAGAACAACCACTAATATCAGAACAACTGCAACAATTAGCGGGAATTGTCTTTCAATTTCCCGAAAGGCACTTTTGCGGTGGTACAATTTTGGAAGAATTGCGTTTAGGACATCCCGAATTAGGTACAGAACGAGTTCATCAAGCACTCAGAGAAGTAGGATTAGATCATTTATCATTTTCTACCTCACCCCATGCTTTAAGCGGTGGACAACAAAGACGTTTAGCTTTAGCAGTTCAATTAATTCGCCAACCAAATTTATTATTATTAGATGAACCTACAGCCGGTTTAGATTGGTCTATTCGTCGTCAATTAATAAATTTATTAGCAAAACTGAAAAAAGATTGGACTTTATTAGTTGTTACACATGATGCAGGGGATATGTTACCAATAGCGGACAGTTGTTGGACTTTAAATCATGGTGTTTTGGAATCTGTTGATCCTAAAACTTTAGAAAAGAAAATTGCAGAAACAGTTGGGAAGTGAAACATTTGAATTAAAACTTAAAAAGTTTCACGCAGAGGCGCAGAGTCGCAGAGAAGAACGCAAAGATTTTGAGATAATTAATTGAGTGAATATGAGTTTAGAGTCCGTATTTAGTTTACCTGAAATGGTGGAAGTTTGGCAAGAAACGTTAAATTTGCAACCAACAAATGATCAACAAAATCAATTGCAAAAACTCTATGAATTGGTTATTGAAGCTAATCGTTATGTGAATTTAACTCGCATTACTGAAGCGTCAGAATTTTGGGAAAAACATCTTTGGGATTCGTTAAGGGGAGTTGCACCAAAACAGCATTTTATTGATTCTCTTCATCCAGGTGCATCCGTAATTGATATTGGTACTGGTGCTGGTTTTCCTGGTTTACCAATTTCGATTATTTTCCCTAATTCTCAGGTGACTTTGTTAGATTCTACTCGCAAAAAAATTAATTTTATTGACTCTGTTTTAACGGATCTTCCTCTTATCAATGCGAAAACAATTGTCGGGAGGGTGGAAGAAATTGGACAGGAAAGTAAACATCGAGAAAATTATGATTTAGCTGTGATTCGTGCAGTGGGTAGTGTTTCTGCTTGTGCTGAATATAGTTTACCTTTAGTGAAAAAAGGTGGTTTAGCAGTTATTTATCGGGGAAGTTGGACAAAGGAAGAAAATCAAAGTTTAGAAAATGCGGTATATCATTTAGGGGGAGAAGTTGAATTAATTGATGAGTTTACCACTCCTTTAAGTAATAGTATTCGTCATTGTTTATATTTAAGGAAGGTAAAACATACACCTGTGAGTTTTCCTCGTCCTGTGGGTATACCAACACAAAAACCTTTGTAAATTAGGTAATGGGTAATTGGTGATTGGTGATTGGTGATTGGTAATTGGTTGTGTTTATAAATCAATTACCAATTATGAATTATGAATTATTATGAATTACGAATTACTCTATTTTACTTGCATCTGCAAACCGTTGATTAATTTCATCCCAGTTAACCACATTCCACCAAGCTTCTAAATATTCAGGACGACGATTTTGATATTTTAAATAATAAGCGTGTTCCCAAACATCATTACCAAAAATGGGATATTTACCTTCCATTAAAGGACTATCTTGATTTGCAGTAGTTGTAATTTCTAACTTACCATTTTTATTGCGAACTAACCAAACCCAACCGCTACCAAAACGACCTGCACCAGCTTCATTAAACTGTTTTTTAAAATCTGCAAAATTGCCAAAATTATCATTAATTGCAGTTGCTATTTCTCCAGTCGGTTCACCACCACCATTAGGTTTCATGATTTTCCAAAACATTGAATGGTTAACATGACCACCACCATTATTTCTGACTGTAGTTCTAATATCTGCGGGGACATTATCCAGATTTTGCAGTAGTTGTTCAACAGTTTTGTTTTTCAGTTCTGGGTATTTGTCCAATGCTTTATTTAAGTTATTCACATAAGCTGCATGATGTTTATCGTGATGAAACTGCATTGTTCTTGCATCAATATGCGGTTCTAGTGCGTCGTAAGCGTAGGGTAAAGGAGGTAGTTCAATAGTTGATGTTCTGGGGGTTGATGTTTCCGCAGAAGCGCAACTATCAAGAAGAAAAGCACCCGCACTAGCACCCAGTAAAACCAAGAAATGACGACGATTTAAACTCATAAGTCTTTTTGCAGTTGGTAGATTTGCACACTGTTTTAGATCATAACTGCAAAAATAGATTAGGGAATGGTGAGTTTTACTTCCCCTAGATTATTTATCAAGTTTATGCACCTAATTTGACAAAACCCTATCCTGTAAATTTCTGTAAGTATCAGTTATAATTGTGATTATAACAATATCACGTTAATCACAGAAAAATTGCCTAAACTTATGACACAGAGCTTATTTAGTCAAGTGTGGATAGGAGTAACGCGAACTGTCACCCTAGCATCCTTGACAGTATTAGCCACAACCGCAGTTAGCAACCAACCCAGCTATGCAGGAAGCGCAACCTTTTACTGTGGCAAGAGTAAGGGTGTACCTGTCACATTTGCTCGGACTCAAGATGGTAGAAAAGTCACCATAGTTCGCTGGACTTCCAATAACTATTTTCCACCACCTTGGACTGCTCAACGTCGTTGTGTAGAAGTATCTAAAAGATTTCAAAGAAGCAATGACAACGGTACACTCAAAAATATTACCACTGGAACACTGAATGGTGAACCTGTAGTTTGTGCAGGTACTAGCCAAAATCCTAACTGTACAAGTAGTAAAAAGCAGCAGCCATTTCTGTGAAGATATTATCAACAGATTTCTTAGGTTCAGGAATATTACTGAATAAACAAAATTCAGTTTATACAGTATTAACTAATGCCCATGTTTTGAGAGCAGATAATCCCCCTTATCGTATTCAAACACCAGATGGTAAAATTTATCAAGCAAGTTTAATAAAAAATATAAATTTTAAAGACTATGATTTAGCAATATTACAATTTACAAGTATTAAAAAAGATTATTCTATAGCTGCTTTGGGTAATGTTCCCAAGGTAGGTGATGAAGTATTTGTAGCTGGTTTTCCTGTGCCGGAAGAAACTGAGGAAATTAAATTTGTGTTTAATAGTGGTAAGGTTTATTTAGTGTTAGAAAAATCTTTAGAACAAGGTTATCAAGTGGGATATACCAACCGTTTAGAAAAGGGAATGAGTGGAGGAGCTTTATTGAATAAAAGTGGTGAAGTTGTCGGTGTGAATGGTATGCACGCTTATCCTTTATGGGATGTTCCCTCTTTATTTATGGATGGTGAGCAAGCAGAAGAAAATTTACATCAGCAAATTATCCGTTTGAGTTGGGCTGTACCAATGGATCAGGTAATACAAAATATGGGAAAATTACAGATATCTAATTCGCATTTTCATAGATAATTAAAATATCAGCAATTGAATTAATTGATGGGTAAATAATTATGAGTGTGCAACTGTCTATTCCCGATTCTGTAATTGCAGCAATTCGACTACCGGAAAAACGTATAGAACAGGAATTATTGGTTGAATTAGCATTAGCTCTCTATAGCCAAGAACTATTATCTTTTGGTAAGGCTAGAGAGTTAGCTGCTATGGGAAAATATGAATTTGGTAAATTATTAGGAGAACGTGGGATTAATAGACACTATGAATTGGCTGAATTGGAGGATGATTTAAACTATGCCAGTGGTCAGTAATACTTCGCCATTATTGAATCTGGCAATTATAGATCAGCTAGAATTATTACGCCAACAATTTGGGGAGATACTGATCCCAAAGGCTGTATTGGAGGAATTGCGGGTAGAAGAAATGCTACCAGGTTCTGATCACCTGCGAGAAGCCCTAGTTGCAGGATGGCTTCAAGTGCGGGAGGTTAATAATCCATCTTTGGTACAGCTATTACAGCGAGATTTAGACAGAGGTGAAGCAGAAGCAATTGCACTTGCATTGTTGCTAGATGCAGATTGGATAATTTTAGATGAACGAGATGGGAGAAGAATTGCTAAAAGTTTCGGTTTACAAGTTACAGGAATATTAGGTGTAGTTATACGTGCATCACGTAATGGACAGATTTCTTCACTGCCATTGGTGATTAACCAGTTACGCGAAGAAGCTGGGTTTCATATTGCACCAAATTTATTATCTCAAATTTTGAAAGAGGACATTAAATAATGAATTATAAATACACACTTCCATCTGCACTAATAGGGGTAACAATCTCCCTGGTACAGCCGCAAGCAGCAAGGGCAATATGTAGTAATGATCAAGTAGATACAATTGGCAAGGAAATCACTGTTTTAATTGATAGTGAGTCCCCTGATTCTGGTGTGATTATTAAACAAACAGGCAATATTTATACTGTGATTACAGCTTATCATGTAGTAAGAAATAGTAATTTAAAATATCAAATAGTTACCCCAGATAATCAACGTTATCAACTCAATTATCAAACAGTGAAACGACTACATAATAAAATAGATTTGGCGATTCTACAGTTTACTAGCAAAAAAGATTATCAAGTTGCTAAAATTGGTAATTCTGATGATTTAAAAAGATTAATGAATGTCCATGTTGCGGGTTTCCCTCGCCAGACAGGAGGTGTGAGAAAATCTATTTATGATTGTCGTAGTGGAAGAGTAATTGACAATGTACCAGAAAATATTGATAGTGGCTACAATTTATTTTATGACAATCCTACATTGGGAGGAATGAGTGGCGGCGCAGTATTGAATGACCAGGGAGAATTGATAGCAATTCATTGACAAAAAATATCATGTATAATTAAATAAATCCTGATTTTGGAAAAAAGACAAAAATATGCAAATTACTATCGAAATTCCTGAAGATATTGGCAACCAACTACAACAAAACTGGCAAGATTTACCACAAAAACTATTAGAAGCTTTAGCAGTAGAAGCTTATAGAAATAAAATCATGACTTCTGTGCAAATTCAGCAATTACTAAAATTTGCTTCACTTCAAGAAACTGAACATTTTTTAGACAAATCTCAGATTTCTCTAAATTATCCCATCAAAGATTTAGTAAAAGATAATCAAAAAAAGACTTTAGCTGATACTGTTAACGAACTTCAACAAATCTGTATTGAAGAAGATTATTCTTTAGAAGTTCCCTCTCGTCAAGACCGGACTAATTTATTTTTTTAACATCCGCAATGAATTTTTTATGTGATACGAACATTATTAGCGAATTAGTGCGACCTCAGCCTAATCCTGGTGTTTTAATATGGGTAAAAAATTTATCTTCCATAAATATTAGTGTAATTACTTTGGAAGAAATACATTATGGATTAACATCAAAACCTAACCTCAAAATTCAAAATTGGTTTGATAATTTTATTAAAAATGATTGCCAAATTTTACCTGTCACGGCTGAAATCGCTCAACTTTGCGGTAAAATACGAGGCCAACAAAGATTAAGCGGTAAAACAGTTACCCAAGCAGATATGATGATTGCTGCTACAGCCCAGATACATCAATTAACTTTAGTTACGCGCAATATTCGTGATTTTGATAGTTGTGGTATCCCACTTTTTAACCCTTTCAGTTAATCTTCAGGATATTTATCATAATAAATCCTGTTCGCGTAGCGTGGCGTTAGCCATAAATCCTTAAATCCTGGATATCCTGATTCAGACAATTAATCAATTTCCAATGACTTAATCATCTTTTCTGCTGTTTCCACAAACTCATCATAATCATTGACTTTAGCAGTATAAGTAATCGTATAAGCCTGATCGCCTTGCAAAATCACAACCTGCATATTCTTTAAATTATCATTGCCACTTTTACCCATAAAAACTAATTGACTAGCAGGTTTATTTGCCTTAGTTGTTATCAATTTTTCAATTATCTTTGAAGCTGAAAAAGTATTTTGAATTTCCTGAATATTGAATACTTGCAAATCTTCTAATGTACCAGAAAACCTATCAATACTAATTGTCACCTTTTCTTGAAACTTATCTGCATCACTTTATTTAGGAGAGATAAAAGTTACAACTTCACCAAGAATGGGATTTTCTAAATCTTGTCTTTCCCAATTTTTTGGATATTTTACCTTGATTCCATATTGAGAATTTTCATATAAATTAAAATCATTTTTAGGAATCAGGAACATAATTAGGCTAATGACGGTGACAATTCCTAATCCTAGCAAAACCCGCCAATCTATCGGTTTATATATAGGCTTTGGTAATAAATTTTTAACTGCTTGTAAAGCTTCCTTTGCAGTTGGGTAACGGTTACGAAAATCATAGCTCACCATTTTATCTAAAACTGTCGCTAGTTTTGGACTAACATTTGCAGAGTTACGCCAAATAATTTTTCCTGTCTTTGCATCTTCTGGTAATTCATGAGGTAATAAACCTGTTAGTGCTTGAATGGCAATAATTCCTACTGCATAAACATCACTACTCAATTGTGGTTTAGCTCTTTGTTGTTCAAGTGGCATATAACCAGGAGTACCAATAATGACAGTGGAAGTAAGTTTTCCCTGACTATTAATTACCTGTGTTCTCACTTCTTTAACTGCACCAAAATCAATCAGGACAATTTTATGATCTGACTGACGACGGCGAATATTATCTGGCTTAATATCTCTGTGTATAACTCCATTTTTATGCACAAATTCTAATGCTTCTAGAATTTCTAGTAAGAGTTTAATAACATCAGATTCAATCATTTTTTACCTGATGTTAATTCATCACTCAAATCATGCCCTTCTATATATTCTTGAACTATAAAAAACTCTTGATTTTCTGCAAAATGAGCTAAAAGAGTGGGTATTTGATCATATTTTCCTAGCTTTTCTAAAATCTCTGCTTCTTGGTCAAAAAATTCTTTAAGTTTTTTTAAGGTATCGGGTTCTGTACTGGGTGGTGTAAACTGCTTGACAACACAAAGAGGGTTTCCCGGTCGTTTGGTGTCTTTCGCTAAAAAAGTGGTTCCAAACCCACCTTTTCCCAAAGGTTTGTGATTGTCGTACTCGTAACGTCCACCTATCTTCATGCTGTTCATACCAAGATTCACTCTGTACCCTGGAAGTTATTTTCCCCCCGTTTAAGGTTCATTATGGCACAAATTTTACCTTTAGGTGCTGTGGATAATGATCTGAGTCGGTTAGTTGGTGGTGAAAATTGAGCAGATTAATAACAATCTAAACTCAAACTAAATCCTGGTAATATGTCTTCCCCTAATAATTCTGTTGTCTTAACCTAATAATTCATCTACTGCAATATTAAACCCTGGTAATACAATTTGAGTCCTCACTATTTCACCAGCAATAAACACAAGACGTTGATTTTTAGTAATTACAATAATCCAACGATTTTCAGGAAAAATTAACCAAACTTCCTCACTTCCTGATTGCAAATATTCTTGAGATTTAGCAATCATATCTTCTGCTAAATCTGTAGGAGAAATTATTTCTGCTACGAGGGGAAAACTTTGAGGTAAAACAGCAGGTTCACCAAACTGCTGCATCAACTCTGGAGTAAGATAAGCAACATCAGAACGACGACCTTGTTGATGAGTGCGACAGGGTGCTTCTGTATAAACTTCTCCACCTTGTTCACTAGAATCTTTGTAATTTCTCCAGTAAGTAGCTAGTTTTGCTTGTACCCGACTGTGTTTCAATGTCACTTCTTCTTTCTCCAATAATTCCCCATTTACCCATTCTGTACCCTCTGGGGAACTTTGCATCCAATCTTCTAAGGAATACTTTTTTAATACATCTTCTTTAATTGGTATCATTACCATAATTATCTATTCTCCTTTTCAACACAGATATTATTGATATTATGACTATATATTGCTGCTGATAATCAAGTAGTGGCTGATAAAATTCTTGACCAAATAGAGGAAAAAAGTCAACTTTTGGCAAAAAATCCTGATATTGGTCAAGCAAGACCTGATATTGCTCCAGAAATGCGTTATTTTCCTGTTGGAAGCTACTTAATTCTTTACCGTGAAATCGAAGATGGTATAGAGGTTGTGCGTGTTGTACATGGTGCAAGAAATTTACCTGATGTATTTAGTTAGGAATAATCAACGATTGTCTATAAATGTTGGGTTTCGTTCCTCAACCCAACCTACAGAATTTTATTTTTTGGGCTTCATGGAAAAGTATTGAATCCTGTTCATCCTTAAATCCTGGACATCCTGATTCTGACAAATAGGACGGGAAAAACCCGCCCCTTTAGTTAATAGAAATTAACCGCAATTAACCGAAATGTTTGATAATTGCCTCAGCAAATTCAGAACATTTCAAAGGTTCTACAGGTGGTTCAATTAACCGCGCTAAGTCATAAGTAACTTCACCATTAGCTATGGCTGCACCTAGACCTTTTTTAATCAAATCTGCGGCTTCTTGCCAACCCATATATTCTAGCATCATGACACCGGAAAGAATCACAGATCCGGGGTTAATTTTATCTAAACCGGCGTGTTTTGGTGCTGTTCCATGGGTAGCTTCAAAAACGGCGCAGGAATCGCCAATGTTTGCCCCTGGTCCCATACCTAAACCACCGACAATAGCAGCAGCAGCATCGGATAAATAATCACCGTTGAGGTTCATTGTAGCCAGAATTGAATATTCATCTGGTCGGGTTTGAATTTGTTGGAAAATGCTATCGGCAATGCGATCATTTACCATGATTTTCTCTTTCCATTTCCCATCACCATGACTTGTCCAAATTGAGTTCAGAACTGTTTCCACTTCTTTAACAATTTGTGCTTTTTTCTCTGGTGTTAAAGCATCAAAACCAGGATCGATCATTCTGGCGTTTTCTTCTAAGGAAATGTTAGGGTTTTTCTCCTTATTTCCTAAGATCCAAGATTCCCTTTCGGTAACGCATTCATTACGAAATTCGCTGGTTGCTAATTCATAACCCCAATCTCTAAAAGCGCCTTCGGTGTATTTCATGATGTTGCCCTTATGCACCAATGTCACTTGTTGCTTGGATTTGGGCAGTTGTAAAGCGTGCTTGATGGCGCGTCTAACTAAACGTTGTGAACCGCTTTTACTGATGGGTTTAATTCCTATACCTGCATCCAGGGGAATTTGCTTTTTACCGTGTTCTGGGGTAGCGGGGATAAGTTCATTGTTGAGAATGGAAATGAGGCGATCGCCTATTTCACTACCTTGTTTCCATTCAATCCCCAAATAAATATCTTCCGTATTTTCCCGGTAAACAATCACATCCAATTTTTCCGGGTTTTTGTGTGGGGAAGGAGTTCCTGCATAGTAACGACAAGGACGCACACAGGCGTACAGGTCAAAAATTTGACGTAATGCCACATTTAAAGACCGAATCCCACCACCTACCGGAGTAGTCAAAGGTCCTTTAATTGCAACGCCATATTCTTTAATAGCGGTGAGAGTATCTTGGGGTAAATACTGATAAGTGCCGTATAAATCACAAGCTTCATCACCAGCATAAACCTTAAACCAGCTAATTTTTCTTTTGCCGTTGTATGCTTTTGCTACCGCAGCATCAAGCACCTTTTCTGTAGCTGGCCAAATATCAATACCTGTGCCATCACCACGAATAAAGGGAATAATAGGATTGTCAGGAACAACGGGTTCACCATTTTTGAAGGTAATTTTTTCGCCAGTTGTCGGGGGGGTAATCTTGTCGTACATAGTTAACACATTCCAAATAGAATAATTTCAAGGAGTTACAGGAGGCAGAAGGCAGGAGGCAGGAGGCAGGAGGCAGGAGGCAGGAGGCAGGAGGTAGAAGGCAGGAGGCAGGAGGCAGGAGGCAGGAGGCAGAAGGCAGAAGGTAGAATAAATTTTTCTCCCTATTCCCTATTCCCTATTCCCTATTCCCTATTCCCTGTTTTTTGACTTTTGATTTTTAATTTTCCTCCCTTACTTCCCCTGCTTCCCCTGCCCTTTCTTTGAGGCGCAGATCATCCCCTGCTTTACCTGGTAAATTATTGGTAGCTCAGACGTAGATTGCAGTTAAACCGGCGCTACTTTGTCCGGTCAAAAATAGTAAACTACTTTTCGCTATCTGTGCTTCATTTTGTAGAATGCCCAATAGCTGATTCGTTTGTTCACTGAAACGCTAACACGAGTAATGGCATGACAGACCCAATGATTGTATCAGGCACTGCTAATGACATCGACTCCCTGCGCCAAAAGTTAATCGCTGGGTCCGAAAAAGTCCAACAACAAATCATCCCACAATTAGCTAACTTGGGTAATGAGGGTTTAGATGTGTTGCAGGAATTTTTGTTGAAACGTCGTGACACTCCAGCAACTTGGATTGATGGTAAAGCTTACCAAGTCATCTACAATTCTGATGCACCTACGGCTAAGGAATTTCTAGAAACTCACTTTCCTGAAGGAATTGTACCTCTAAAATCAGATCGTGGGATCAGTTACAATTCTTTGCAAGAATTACTCATCAAGCAGGAGTTTCAAGCTGCTGACCTGCTGACAATTCAAAAAATGTGCGAAATGGCAGGACCCCAAGCAGTACAAAGAAAATGGTTGTATTTTACTGAAGTGGAAAATTTCCCCATCAAAGATTTACAAACAATTAATCATCTTTGGGTTGTCTACTCCGAAGGTAAGTTTGGTTTTTCTGTACAGCGAGAAATTTGGTTGGGGGTGGGTAGAAACTGGGAAACTTTATGGCCAAAAATCGGCTGGAAGGATGGCAATAAATGGACTCGCTACCCCAACGAGTTTACCTGGGATTTAAGCGCCCCTAGAGGTCATCTACCCCTTTCTAACCAACTGCGCGGGGTGCGGGTAATGGCTTCTCTTTTATCTCATCCTGCGTGGGGTTAGGTGACAGGTGACAGGTGACAGGTGACAGGTGACAGGGAAGAGGCAGGGGAGGCAGGGGGAGCATGGGAAGATTAATAACCCAATGCCCAATGCCCAATGCCCAATGCCCAATGCCCAATGCCTAATGCCCAATTATCAATTATCAATTGTCAATTATCAATTATTAGAAATGGCTAAAGTTGTTTTAGATAAAATTAAACGTAAATTTAACAATGTCACCGCTATTGAGGATATCACCTTTGAAATTCCTGATGGTGAGTTTTGGGTTTTAGTTGGTCCTTCGGGGTGCGGTAAGTCTACGATTTTACGAACTATCGCAGGTTTGGAAACTGCTACTTCTGGAAATTTATATATAGGCGATCGCTTGGTTAATGATATCCCAGCCAGAGCGCGTGATGTAGCAATGGTATTTCAAAATTATGCCCTTTATCCCCATAAAACCGTCGCCCAAAATATCGCTTTTGGGTTGGAAATGCGAAAGGTGGATAAAAAAACTATTCAAGAACGAGTGTTAACGGTTGCGCGATCGCTTTCTTTGGAACATCTGTTAGATAGAAAACCAAAACAGCTTTCTGGAGGACAACAACAAAGGGTAGCATTAGGAAGAGCGATCGCACGTCAACCTCAATTATTTTTACTCGATGAACCTTTATCTAATTTAGATGCTCAATTACGAGATGATACTAGAGCAGAATTAAAACAATTACATCAAGAATTGGGAATTACGACAATTTATGTCACCCATGACCAAGTTGAAGCCATGACTTTAGCTGATAAAATTGTAGTGTTAAATCGGGGACGAATTCAACAAATTGGCGATCCTCAAACTATTTATGCTTTACCTGCTAATGAAATGGTAGCAGCTTTTTTGGGTAATCCGCCCATGAATATTTTACCCGCTATCTATAAGGGTGATAATTTTGATATTAGTGGTCAATTATTAGCTGTTCCTGAAAATATCAAAGCTGCTTTGAATTTTCACCCTGAACAAATTTGTAATTTGGGTATTCGTCCTGAACATATTAGTATTAGTAAAGCAGAAATTCAACCAGAAAATTCAACCCTTGCAGTAGAAGTTAAGGTTGTTGAACCTTTGGGAAGAGAAACTTTAATTCGTGTGAGTTTACCTAATTCTTCTAGTTTTATCAATGTTCAAGTGGGTGGGGGTGTGCGTTTACATCCCGGTGAAAAGTTGCATTTGCATTTCGATTTAAATCATTTATTTGTTTTTGATCCGGGTAGTGGAGAAAGAATTTTTCCTGTTTAATCTAATTTAATGTATATTGGGTTAAGGGACAGCGTAACCTAACAAGAAGTTAGATCATTTTATTTATTCATCTTTTCTCGGTGTAGTTTCCAGATTTTTGGGTTAATTAACCGCAAAGTACGCAAAGTACGCAAAGGAAGAAAATGAGTAATGTTGGGTTTCTTTTTGTCAACCCAACCTACTACTTATTTTAATCCTGTCGCTTTGAGAATTTCTTGATCACCTTTTCTTACGATTAAAGTTGAATCCGCATTTCCATCTTCTGTAATCGGTTGTTCTAAAATGTAAACATAATCTCCATTTCTCCACCCTGTAACACATTTTCCATCACGACAGGAAACTTTACCACCTGTTAATTCAAGACAGTTACCTTTTGTATCACATCCTTGGTATGTCAAGTTTCCTGTATTATTAACTCCTGTCCAAGAGTCAGCATTACCAATAGTAATTTTCCACTCTCCATTACTAATGGTTTGGGTTTTATTTGCTTGAGGTTTGGTTTCGGTTTTTGCTGTTGTTTTATCTTCTAAAACCTCGATTTTAGTAATTATAGATTCTTGACGAGTTTTTCCGCAAGGTTCTGCACTTTCACAATCATTCACTGATTCTACTGTGAAAATGGCACGGACTTTTTTATTTAAAAATTTTCCTTCTTCTGCACAAATATCAAAACTCGCACCAACTTGGTTTTCTTTACCTTGTTCATCTACTAAGGTGACATAACACATTAAATCACCATTAACTAATTCTTTAACTGTACCAACTTGCGGTGATTTATTTTTGATGGTGGTTTTACGACTAATTTGCGGTGCAGATTTTATTTTCTCTGGTTTATCTGTTTCTGTTGTTTTTTCTTTTTTGATATCTGTTTTATTTTCCTGTTCTGTTTCAGATGTGGGTGAATTTTTTGTTTGAGATTGTACAGTATTATTAGTTGATGTTGCTGTGGTTGTATTGGTTGGTGGATTATTACAACTAACCAAAGAAATGCAAGATAGAATTAAAGTGATTGTGGGAATTAATTTTTTCATGGGTGGTAATTTATGACGTTTTGTCAAAACTCAATTAATTTTTTACAAAATCTTACGATTAGCTAAAATTTTCTGAGATGAGAGTACCAGTATATTATACTATATAATGAATATGTATAATGTTAATCAATCCTAAAAAAATTAACCAACGAAATCAAATGCTCTAAGCCTTGATATGATTGAACCGCAAAGGGTGCAAAGAACACAAAGGTAAGAGAGTTAAACGAGAGTTTTTGGTGTTGCTACAATTATTTTTTCAAAATTGGGATGCTCCCGAATGGAAAAATTCTGGTTTGATCAAACCTTCAATTATCAAACCAGTTTTAACTACCATTGCAAAAGGATTGGTAATTAAAAAATTAGGACAGCTTCAGGAAATAGACCGTCAAGAACTACAAAATCTTTTACGGGTCATTCTGGGTAAATAATATTGTAGGGCTTACGCAAGATTGGACTAAAAACCTGATTCTTGCGTAGGGGTAATTCATGAATTACCCCTACTTTTGTTCTGTTTTGCGTAAGTCCTGTATTGATTGAATTGCTCACGAATTATGATGACACTTTACCAAATCCCCAGGAGCAAAAGCACCATTTTCTGTAATGATGGCTGTAATTAAATCTGCGGGAGTAACATCAAAAGCAGGATTATAAAATTCTACTCCTGAAGGTGTCAAAACAGTATCACCAACTTGATAAACTTCTGAAGGATGACGTTCTTCAATAGGAATTTGACTACCATTAGCTAAGGTAAAATCAATAGTAGAAATCGGTGCAGCGACAAAGAACGGAATATTATGAGCTTTAGCTACAATTGCTAAACTATAAGTACCGATTTTATTAGCAGTATCTCCATTGGCAGCAATTCTATCAGCACCGACAACCACCGCATCAATTAAACCTTGTTGCATACAATGGGCGGCCATATTATCAGTAATTACAGTAACGGGAATTCCTTCTTGTACGCATTCCCAAGCAGTGAGTTTTGCACCTTGTAAACGGGGACGGGTTTCATCTGCAAATACTCGTGTGAGTCTTCCTTCTCTCCAAGCAGAACGCACTACCCCTAAAGCAGTACCATAACCAGCGGTTGCTAAAGCACCGGCATTACAGTGAGTTAATATGATTAACTTTTCTGGGGTTTTGGGTAAAACTGTTAAACCGTGATCACCGATTTTTTCACAGGTTTGGATATCTTCAGCGTTGATAGTTTGGGCAGTTTCTAGGAGAATTTGTTTAATTTCTGCTATTGTTCCCAGAGTTTCATAAGCTGTTTGCATCATTCTCCCAATTGCCCAAAATAAGTTTACCGCAGTGGGACGGGTAGAACGCAATAACTGGGCAACTTGTTCTAAACGGTTTAAAAATTCCGTGCGATCGCTGGTTTCAATTTCCCTTGCACCCAAATACATCCCGTAAGCAGCTGCAACACCAATAGCCGGCGCACCTCTAACTATCATAGTTATAATGGCCTCGGCCATGTCTTCGCTACGATTAATTTCTACCACTGCATACTCATTTGGTAAACGGGTTTGATCTATGAGTAAAACTGAGTTATTCTGCCAAACAACGGGATAAAGCATAATTTCAAAGGAGTCAGGAGTCAGGAGTCAGGAGGCAGGAGGCAGAAGGCAGAAGGCAGGAGGCAGAAGGTAAAAGGTAAAAGTTCAATATTCTTCCCCTGCTTCCCCTGCTTCTCTTCCCAGTCAACAGTCCCCAGTCCCCAGTCCCCAGTCACCTACTACTGGGGAAAATAAACAATTATCATAGCAACATTGGGTTGATTATGAGCGATCGCAAATCTTTCTGATCATCTGCGTTTTTTGCTTAACAATTTTTAACATGATTTTGACCCAAAAATCCCAAAAAAGTTTCAACACTCGTTTTTACCCTCAAATTATTGAGAATGGTTGCGAATGACTGAACGTAATTTCAAGGGTCTTGACTTCTGACAGGGTTGTGTTATGATAGTCTTGAAAATAATCCAAGGGGTTTATATACCCAAAAATTGAAATTCCCACTGGATCAGATTTTTTATTGGAATTTATAATATAGAATAGAAAACGCAGATGAACGCAGATAAACGCAGATTAGTTTTTCAGTTTTCATCTGAATAAATGGGATATTTGATTTAAATTAATAGGGGCTATTAATTGAGAAACAGGTGATTAGCGATGGGGAAAGATCAAATTTTAAATTGATTACCCAGTCCCCAATCACCAATCACCCACTACTGGGGAAAATAAAGAATCATCATTACAACTTTGGGATGATGATGAGCGATCGCTTCGGGAATATGACCAAGTAGGGAAAATATCTGGCTTTTTTGTGCCACAGTTCCATTTAACAATTCTTAACTCAATTTTCCCAAAAAAGTTTCACCTCGCATTTTTCACCCAAAATTATTGAGAATAGCTGCGAATGACTCAACGTAATTTCAAGGGTCTTGACTTCTGAGAGGGTTATGTTATGATAGATTTTAGAATAGTCCAAGGGGAAATTATATCATAAATCGAAATTTACAGGATTATTCCCTATTCCCTACCTCTACGAAAAGACTTTCTCAGCAACTCCTATCTATATTATAGGTTTAAGTTGATTACTGATTACTGATAGCTGAATGCTTACTCAAAATTGATCTTATTCTCCCATTTTATCAAATAAATCTGCTAACACAACATTAGAAAATAAAAACCCATCAGGATCAGTTAACCGCAATTTTTCCCCCATAATTTGTACCCAACCTTGATCAAAATAAGGGTGCAAACATTGTTTAATTTTTTCTACTTTTTCTGTACCAAACTTTTGGGTTAAAGTCTTTAAATTCAAACCCGATGCTAAACGCAAACCCAGCATTAAAGTTTCTAACAATTCTTCCTCTATAGGTGTGATGTCACAATCAATTATTGCACCATTTTCTAACCATTGATAATATTCTTTGGTTTTACGAGGACGGGTAAAGCGTTTACCTTGTACATAACTAGCTGCACCCATTCCGAAACCGTAATAAGACAGATTTTGCCAATAAACTAAATTATGTTGACATTGATGTCCGCTTTTGGCATAGTTAGAAATTTCATAATGTTCATAACCTGCATCTGTTAATATTTTTTGCCCTAATTGATACATTTTGACAGTGGTTTCATCTGTCGGTAGCGGTTGATCTCCTGGTTGGTAATAACGTCCGAAAGCTGTACCCGGTTCTATGGTTAAATCATAAATAGAAATATGGGTAGGGGCAATTTCTACCGCTTTAGTTAGGGAATTTTCCCATTGATCTAAAGACTGATGTGGTAAACCAGAAATTAAGTCTATGCTAAATTCGGGTATTTCGACTTGGTGAATTAAATCAATAGCTGCAAAAATATCTTCAACTGAGTGCGATCGCCCTGCAATTTTTAACAATTCTGCTGGAAACGTTTGCACACCTAAACTTACCCGGTTCACACCTGCATTTTTATATCCTGTGATATGTGCTAAATCAAAAGTACCGGGGTCCATTTCCATTGAAATTTCTACCCCAGATGCAATGCCAAAACGCTTTTCTAATGTTGTTACAAGCTGTTGTAATTGTTCTGTAGATAGCAGCGAAGGTGTACCACCACCAAAGAAAATGGTTTTTAAAGGTTGATTAAAAGTGGGTGCAGAGTTTATTTCTTGACAAACTGCCTCAACATATTGACTAATTGTATGTGATGTTTCACCCCGTGAGCGATCGCCCACCACAAACACCGGAAAATCACAATAAAAACACCGCCGCCGACAAAAAGGAATATGTACATAAGCAGCAGTAGGAACAGAAAAACTCATAATATTTTAGATTTGAGATTTTAGATTTATTTAATATCTACATTAGGTGATAAATTGCCCATTACCAATCACCAATTACCAATTACCCATTACCCATTCTCAGTTTCTTTACAACAATTCATCTTTTGATAACAAAAATAATAATAATTATGCAAGGAAAAGTCTTTGGGTATAATGTTTGCATAATTGTATTAACTGGTAAACCTATAGTGTAAGTTCATATTTCCCAAGCAATCACCGTTGAAATAAAAAATACCTTACCCTAATGGGTAAACACAGTCGCAGGAAAAATTATCATGCTTGATTTCACTATCATTCTCTCATTTATTATCGCCTCTGCGGGAATCGGTTATTTCAGTACCGACCTCCTCCCCCCTGGAACTCTTGACGGAGTAACCAACCTAGACGCTTTACGCTTAGTTGTTGCTGTCTTTGCTGCTATCATCGGTGGTGCAGTGGGTTTAAGTTTCCAGACTACTTACCGTCGTTTAGAAGCACAAGTTAAGGAAATGCCTCTAGAAGTCATTTTAACTCGTGCTATTGGTTTAGTAATTGGGTTGTTACTGGCTAATTTAATGTTAGCCCCGCTATTTTTATTACCCATTCCCGCAGATTTCAGCTTTATTAAACCTCTAGTAGCTGTTGTTGGCAGTATCATACTTTCCGTAACGGGTATGAATTTAGCAGATACCCACGGACGGGGTTTATTACGCTTAATTAATCCTAACACTGTGGAAACTTTAGTAGTGGAAGGAACTCTCAAACCTGCAAATACTAAAGTTTTAGATACTAGCTGCATTATTGATGGCCGCATTGAAGCATTGTTAGAAACGGGATTTTTAGAAGGAGTAATAATTGTCCCCCGGTTTATTTTACAGGAACTGCAACAAGTCGCTGATGCCAGTAAAGATGTAAAACGGGTGCGAGGTAGAAGAGGTTTAGACATTCTCAACCGCATCCGGGAAACTTACCCAGAAAGGATTGTAATTAATTCTGTAGACTATGAAGAGATTCATACAGTTGATGCAAAACTGGTAAAATTTGCCCAAGAAATTAACGGAACACTGTTAACTAATGACTACAATTTATCAAAAGTTGCTAGTGTGCAGAAAGTCCCAGTTTTGAATGTTAATGACTTGGTAAATGCGGTGCGTCCTTCTTATTTACCTGGTGATAATATTGATTTGAAAATTCTCAAAGAAGGTAAAGAACCAACTCAAGGTATTGGTTATCTTGATGATGGAACAATGGTAGTTGTTGAGGAAGGAAGCGGTTTTGTGGGTGCTGAACTACGGGTAGTTGTCACCAGTGCTTTACAAACCTCAGCAGGGAGAATGATTTTTGCGAAACCTCAAGCTTCCGCTTTAGCGTGAGGGAAATGCTAAGAAAAACAGCTGTTTTCTAATCCCTGATTTCTTGAGTCAGGGATTTTGTATTTTAATCCTGACTCCTGACTCCTACTGTATCAACACCTCACCCAATTTTTCAACTTGACTTTTCAACTTGAGTTTTCATCAATTTTTGCACACTTACCAAAGCTCGATTTAACTCATAATTTCTAATTTCTGGATTTTGTAAAAAAGCTTGTTGTTCTTCTTCTATCATTTTTACATCTTGTACCACCAAACCGTCAAGTAATTTCTGTGCTGCACCAAATAAGCTATCTTTAATAAACCGCCTAAACCATACAGGTAATTTGTGTAATCTCCAAAACGCATTGAGTGAGGTAAAATGAATTAAATAGGCTTTAGTTTCTGTCTCGTTTACTGGACATAATAAACAGTAAATTTTAAAATCATTACCCAAGGTAGAAACCCAATGAGGATAAACATAACTCACATCTAGTGGTTCAGGATGCAACCGACGCAAAGCAGGGAAAAATAATTGGGAGATTGACCAAATTTTATCTATTTTATAATAACTTTGGGCTGTATAATGGGCATGAACTTTATTTTCATCTTCATCAATATTTTGCAGTGATGCTTCCGCCCAAGCTTGTAAATCTTGATGCAAATGTCCGTGATACATATCCATCAAATTTTCAATTAAATAAGAATAATGGGCTTGAGTTTGAATCACGGAAACTGTGGCAATATAATTTAAATTATCCCATTCTGGTAAACCCATTGGTTCTATATTTGGTTCTATATTTGGTTCTATATTTGGTTCTTTATTTCCCGGAAATAACCAAATAAAACCATCTTGTTCTTTCACAGGATAACGGCGAATTTGACAAGTTGGCAATTTTTGATTATCTGCTAAATAGGGAACTGCTGCACATTCACCTTCACTATTGAACCGCCAACCATGATAAGCACATTCTAATTCGTTTTTTATTACTTGCCCATGACTCAGTTTAACTTGACGATGAGGACAACGATCTTCTAAAGCGTGAACTTTTCCTGTACTATCTCGATAAAGTGCGATCGCCTGTTTCCAAATCGTTACAGCCAATGGGTTATTTGTGACTTCATTACTCCGTGCAACTACATACCATTGATTGGGGTTTATTGCTAATTTGCGGACACTTGTTTGTAAATTTGGAGAAATAGAAGCATGATTGCCAGGTATTATTTGTTGCATAAAATATTAATAATTAGGTATATTCCAAGATATAATATAGAAATCATATTTGATTTTTGCCTTTATTTCTTCTTTCCTGTTCCCTGTTCCCTCTTCCCTAAACTTGTGACACAAGCCAATTTTGCCTACAAACGATAAAGTAGTTGTAGATTAAAGCAGTAACTATATTGAGGAAAAAATCTGTATGACAAGCTACCAAGAAACCCTCACTCCTGATGAATTAGTTGATGAACTTATTGCTGAAACATCGGCTCCTAGTCATGTAGAATTAATTGAAAACGTCATTAGCACCCTACAACAAGATAATAGCGCAATGGTGAGTCACACACCAGATGGTGCTTATCTGTGGAAGTTTAAATATGGAACAGTGGAAGTATTTGTACAACTCACAGGTACTACTGATGAAGATACTATCACGGTTTGGTCTGCGGTGCTGAAATTACCTGCTAAAGATGAACCAAAATTAATGCGTTATCTGTTAGAGTTGAACTGTACCGTTACCTTGGAAGCTCGTTTTGGCATTATTGAAAATCAGGTGGTTGTCATTTGCACACGCACTGTAGCAGAATTGTCACCAGGGGAAATTTCCCGTATTATTACTATTGTTGCTACCATCGCGGATAACTATGATGAGCCTTTGATAGATGAGTTTGGTGCAGCATAGGCAATTTTGGATTTTAGATTTTAGATTTTAGATTTTGGATTTTGGATTTTAGATTTTAGATAGATTTTGTGGTAAAACAGGTTTGGCGACTAATTCCTTATTTTGCAGCTGCTGGTAAAATACAAATGGCAGTTGATAGATGGTTGCTAGAACAGCATGAGTCAGGAAAACATCCTTCTACTCTGCGGTTTTATACTTGGTCGCCTCCTGCGATTTCTTTGGGTTATCATCAAAAAAAATACCCGGAATTTTGGGAAAATCTCACCACCAATTTAACTGGGGATGGTGATAAACTGGATTTAGTACGCCGTCCTAGTGGTGGTAGAGCAGTTTTACACCAAGGAGATTTAACCTACGCAGTCATAACTTCAGAAATACCGGGTAGTCGTTTACAAGCTTATACAAAGATTTGTGAATTTCTGATTGCTGGATGGCGATCGCTCGGTGTAGAGTTAAGCTATGGTCAAGCTGGCCGTGGTTATATTCACAACCCTAACTGTTTTGCAACTGCCACAGGTGCAGATTTAATTTTAGCAGATGGCAGTAAATTAATTGGTAGCGCCCAAATGCGACGGGGAAGGGCAATTTTACAACATGGTTCTATAATTTTACACCCAGATGGGGATTTATTTAAACAAGTCTTTGGGAAAGATACTTTTACTCCTGTGAAACTACCTGAAAATATCCATCGGGAAAAAATAATAGATGCGTTAATTACTGCTGCTTGTGATAGTTTTAATATGCAGGTTGAAATACAACCACTTTCTGAAATTGAGTGGAAAAACATTTTAGATAAATTGGCATAGATATTAATATTGGTTTTTATATTTCATACTATGCAAAAAACGTCCGGGAGTGTTGCCGTGTTTCCACCCCAGACGCTTTTTGAACTTTGCTCCTCACACACAACTAGAATATATCACTGGTTCAATAGAATAGCAAGAGTTTTCTTTGAAATTTTATATTAGTAAATTAAATATATCGTTTGCAGGGAAAATACAGCCAAATAAAAAACGCCTGGGAGTGTTGCCGTGTTTCCACCCCAAGCGTTTTTTAGTTCAACTTACTCCTCACACACAAAAATCATGTTAACTGTACCGATCAAAAAACGGATCTATTGAGTGCCACTTTTACAACTGCACTAATGTTAGGGACTGGGGACTGGTGACTGGTGACTGGGGACTGGTGACTGGTGACTGGTGACTGGGAATGTTTATTATTTTCCATCACAAAATACGTACCGATTTTACAGGATTAATTATTTCCCAATCACCAATCACCTAAATTAGTGTAAGAAATGCCTTACACCAGTTACAAGCATCAATAAACCCAGTTCATCAGCAGCTTGGATAGAGTCTTTATCTCGCAGACTTCCCCCTGGTTGCACAATAGCAGTAATTCCCGCAGCAGCAGCAGTTCTCACGGTATCATCAAAGGGGAAGAAACCATCACTAGCTAAAAATGCACCTTGGGTTTTTTCTCCCGCTTGTTCCAGTGCTATTTTTGCCGAACCTACCCGGTTCATTTGTCCCGCACCTACTCCTAAAGTCGTTCTATCTTTGCTGATGACAATAGCATTAGATTTAACGTGTTTACAAACTTTCCAAGCAAATAATAATTCTGCTAACTCAGCCGGTGTGGGTTGACGTTTGGTGACAACTTGCCATTTAGCGGTATCGGCAACGATATCATCCGCAGTTTGCACCAAGAAACCACCAGCGATCGCTCTCACAGTTTCTTTCGGTCCAGTCAACAAATCTGGTAAAATCAGCACTCTGACATTACCTTTCTTAGTTAAAATTTCCTTGGCTTCTTCATCACAACTCGGTGCAACCACGCATTCTAAAAATGTCTTCGTTAATTCCGTCGCTGTGGCTGCATCAATAGCCCGGTTTAAAGCCACAATACCACCAAAAGCTGATGTAGAATCAGCATTGAAAGCTTTTTGATAAGCATCAAAAATTGTTTCTGCTTCCGCAGTTCCACAGGGGTTAGTATGTTTAATAATTGTCGCTGCCGGACTTGCGGTAAACTCAGCAATAATGCGGCGTGCAGCTTCCAAATCTACCAAATTATTATAACTGAGTTCCTTACCTTGCAGTTTCGTTGCTGCTGCCCAACCAGTGGGTTTAGTTCCCGTTTGATACCATGCTGCGGGTTGATGGGGGTTTTCTCCATAACGCAGAGGTTGAATTTGTGTACCGGAAACAGTGTAAGTTTCTGGTAAACCTTCGCTTTGCGTACCCGCTAGGTAAGCTGCAATGGCGTTATCATAACTTGCGGTGTGCAAAAATCCTTTTAAAGCGCATTTTTGGCGAAATTCTAAAGAAGCCGAGTCATTTTGGCGTAATTCCTGCAAATACTCATCATATTGATCAGGATTACATAATACTGTCAAATGGGCAAAGTTTTTTGATGAGGCGCGTAACATTGCCGGACCGCCAATATCAATTTGTTCTACTGCGTCTGCTAAGGTGACACCGGGTTTAGCAATGGTTTCCTCAAAAGGATAAAGGTTAACGACGACGAGATCAATAGGACGAATTTGGTTATCTTCTAAATCTTTGACATCTTGTTCTAAATCGCGCCGTGCTAAAATTCCGCCATGTATGCGGGGATGGAGAGTTTTTACCCGACCGCCTAAAATTTCTGGTGATCCTGTATAATCAGAAACTTTTGTCACCGGGATTCCCGCATCTTTCAGGGTTTTGGCTGTTCCCCCACTGCTGATAATATCAAAGCCAAATTCCTCAACCAAGCTGCGGGCTAGGTCAATTATACCAGTTTTGTTAGATACACTCAGCAATGCCAGACGCGCCATAGTTCCCCTGTTTGTTTTGGACTACAATTTTGCAAATAGATGTTTATTTTACCTAATGGGGTGCTGTTGGGAAATGTAGAATTAGATATCTTTTGAGAATTGCAGATAATTCAAGCACGGAAAACGAACCACAAAGGACGCAAAGGACACGAAGGGAAGAGGGTATAAGAGAGATTTTGCGTAATTTCTATCTATATATTCCTGATATCAGCAAATATTCCGACTCCTGACTCCTGTACGGGCGAAGCATTCGGGCGAACAATTATTAATTTTTCTCCAAAGCTATTTTCCGAATGCTTCGCCCCTACGACTATTATTGTTGACTAAGTTCAATAATATTTCCATCGGGGTCTTTTGTGAAGAGGGCAGGACGACCGGAAGCACTTGCTTGAAATGGGTAATTATGATTTTGTAATTCTGTTTTTGCTGCTTCTAAGTCAACAACAGAAAATGCAATGTGGGGGTTACGTCCCCATTTTTCGTTTTGGTTGTCTGTGGGGACGGTTGGGGATACTATTAAATGTATTTGATAGTTACCGAGTTGATACCATGCGCCGGGATATTTAAGGGTGCGGTCAATTTTTGCTAGTCCTAATATTGTGCCATAAAAGTGTTCTGATCGTTCTAGGTTGGTGACGAGGATGGCGGTGTGGAGACTTTGGGTAATTTGCATTTGATGGGATTGGTTTTTTGATGAGTTGTTGAGTAAGGGTTTTCAATTTTTTATTCTATCTCATTAATCCAATTTTGAATAGTATTGAGTAGGTTTTGTTGTTGGGGAAAACCTCTTAATGGTGGGTTTAATGGTTGTTCTGTGATGAAGGCGATATGTAATACATCTGTGAGTTTATTACAGAAGTTGATAATAGTCTCATTTGCTTCGCAGTTGTTGATAATTAATGCTAGGTTTTCGGTTTTTAGATATTTTTTGATTTGGGGAATTTTGCTTTTTAGTTGAGGTGCGTTGATAACTGTGGGAATTTCTTCGGGTGCGGTAAATGCTGTGAGGTAAATTTGGTTGCAAATTTCTTGAGATATTTCTATGATGTCTGTTTCGTTTTGTAGGTTTTTGAGGTTGAGGGGAAGGGGATATGTTTTGGTTGTGGGTTGGAGTTGGGTGAGGAGGGAATGGGTATCTGTAAATTGGTTTTCTAGGTTTTTAAGTGATAATTTACTGCTATGCCACACATGGTAAAATTTTGGATAACTCATATTTTGGGCGCAATGCCATATATATTCCTGAGATTCTTTTCTATATTTAGTGGAATCGAAAATTTTCTTAGGTATTTTATCCAGATTTAAAATTTCCCATAACTTTTTAGAAAAACCTAACTGCATATCACGAGGAAACCATTTTGCACTTATATACCAACAGGACATATTTATTAAAGTTTTGATAGCTTCCGGGTTGCCTGGGTCAATTTTATATAGACTTTCCGATGCTCTAAAATCCAGTTCAGATTTATTATTCAATATCTTGGAACGTTCTAATCCTTGCCTTAATTTAGTAATAGAGTCTGGCTCAGAGTCAACCTTAAAATCTGGAATGGAAGCAAGGAGATCACCAGTTTTGGTATGAATCACTTCAAGAAGAGCATTCTTAGCTTCCAAATTACCGAAAGCAATATCTCCTAAAATCCTTGCTGCTTCTTGACGAATTGACCAATTTTTACTATTTTGTAATAGATAAATCACTTTATTAACAGCATAATAATTTCCTGGTTGAATTAACCCTAAACATTCAAGATCCCGCAGATTAATTTTTCCTGTCTCTCCGATTTTATATTCTATGAAAATTTCTAAAAATTCAACTGCTAAACTACTATTGGTTTTTAGTAGTGCTTTGCTTGCAAAATTTTTAATATATAGAGGAAAATCTTGCCATTTCTGTTCTTGCTCATTAAAATCACCAACTGCCCAAGAAGAAATTAACCATACAATAGCTTCTGCAAGACTACATTCTTTATATTCAGTAATTATATGAGATGCAAGTATAATGGATTGATACCAATAAAAATTATCACAATTATCTTGAAAATCAAATAATGCTTTAATAAATTCCTCTTTTTGATCTTGATATGCTTGTCCTCCATTTTTATTACCAGACCATAATAGAATTACCTCCTTCCATTTAGCCTCAAAAACCCGATAAACTCCCTGATCTGGATTATCAGCAACATGATTTAAAAAATAACGCCAATCATCAATAACTAAAGCTGCAAAATATTCCTGAAAATTAGGATGAAAAAAAGCATAAACATCTTCATCATTTACAGCATCCCTATCTACCTGATTTAACCAACCAACCTCACAAGCTAAATTAAATAACCTTTCATCACCCATTGCTTTAACAGCAAAACTTCTTTTTAATCTAAATCTCACATCACTATTAATTCCTGCTAAAGCTAACTTACCTAACCCTTGATGTAACTTTTCTCTTAGTTCATAAGATGTGATTAAATCAGGAACTAACTCCGGTTTCCATTCATAAAAATAACGAGTGAAAAGCTGATAAAATTGAGCTTTAGTTTCTGGTAACTCTCCATTTTCATCTTGATCAAAAATCTGACATAATAAACTTAATCTTAAAGGATTAGTTACTAACTCTCTAATTCTTTCTTTCCCTTCTTCCCGCAATTGTGCAATTAACTTTTCACCATGATTAATCTTATTCGCTTTTGCAAACCAATCTCTAATAAATTTCTCTACATCTTCAGGTGTAAATTCTTGAGTTTTAAAAGTAGTAAACCCAGGTAAAATATTATTATTAGTAGTAGCATCCCAAACATTTAACCGACAAGTTAAAATAACTCTTGCTTGTCCTAACCAGTTTGTTAACTCTTGAGCAATTTTATTTAATGCTTGTATAGGTGAAGATTCTCCCATTTCATCAACACCATCTAACAATAACCAAAACTTCCCTTGATAAAATTCGCTTAAGAAGCCCAACAAGTATGATCGGGAAAATTACCTGCTTTCCAATGCTGACGTAATTTAACCACTGCTCTGGTGAAAATATGCTGATAATTTTCAATATTAATGGCTTCAATTTCTTGAATTTTTCCATTATGTTTATCAAGATAAACTTTCCCTAAATGTTCGGGGTCAGTACCGAAATTATAAGTAACACCTTGATCATCTTCATTAACCTTAACTAACATTACATAAAAAGCCATAAAACTCTCCTATAATTTTCACCCAATATTGATTTTATTTATTCAGGAGTCCAAGTTCTCCCTGATTTCAGGGTAGCATTATGGGCAGTACGATAATCTGTTTTAAATATTCCTTCAAACCGAGATTCAAAATATTCATGTTCTAATAACTTTATATCCTCATTATTATAATCTCCTGTTTGTAATCTAAACCAAGCATCAGCAATATCAGGATCGGGATCAAATGTTCTAATACTATCATCTAATTGATGTTGTTGAAAAAATATATGCTCTTTTATTCTTTTAATTTTACTTTCGGAAAAACCTGTATTTTTAGCAATATTTAAAACATCATCACTGTTTCTAATCTTTTCATAGGATCGCGGTGCATAAATCTCCCATCTATTAATATATTCATCCAGTTTACCACCAGTAAAACTAGAAATAAATCCTATTCTAACTCTCCATAAAACCCAAATAAAAATGATTATGACAATAAATAAATCAATTAGTATCATTATTTTATCATAGGAATAAATTGGTAATTTTATCAGCTATGATCGCCATTTAGGTATAATACCAACAATTCCTATTTCTCTGCGTTCTTTGCGGTTCGTTAAAAAAAATTAGTAAAAAAATGTAAGGTGCGTTACTAACACACCCTACCTATCTTGCTTTTCTTAATGTTCAGCACCAGTATGTACAGTTTTCACCCACTTCAAACGCTTGGGACGAACCGACATCCGGGCAGTAGTGCTACTCATAACTACTAACCAATGCAACATATAAAGACTGCCGCGAATGGTTTGCAGAAGTAACACCAAATAATTAGATGTTTTCTGATCTTGGCGTGTGCGCTGTAACCCAGCAAACATCCCGACAAAAGACATTGTTACCGACAAACCAGTAACAGGCGCTAATATAGGTGGACGATGGCGAATCACAGACATTAATAAATCTGGTACTGCTGCTGTAGGTAAAATATACATAATCAGCAGAAAAATCAGTAAATCCACAGTTTTCCGTGTTCCCATGCGGTTTTTGAGGATCAGATCCCAGTAATCTAAATAACGCTGATAACCACCCTCAGCCCATCTGTTACGTTGATGCCAAAGGGCGATCGCAGTTATCACACCTTCTTCCTGAACTGGGGGATAGAACATACATTCAATATCCCACTTATCCAAATTCAAGCGAATAGTCAAATCTAAATCATCGGTGATAGTCTCCTCATTCCAACCACCACAGCTATCCAAAGCTTGACGGCGGACAAACTGACCATTTCCCCGCAGTTCACCCAGTCCACCAATAGCGGTTCTTTGTTGTTGAAACCAAGTATCAACAGCCATTTCCGCCATTTGTCCCTTAGTCCAAAAATTTTCCTTAGCGTTGGCGATCGCCTTTCGCACCTGCACCGCCCCCACCTGTTCTCTTTGGAACACAGGAATAACCTGTAACAATAAATCTGGGTTAACTTGGGCATCAGCATCAAACACGGCAATAATATCACCCTTAGTCATAGGTAATACCTGATTCAAAGCCCCAGACTTACCGCCAATAGCATCAGCAGAACGCCTGAAAACTTTGAGTTGCTTGTATTCTTCCTGTAGTTCTGCTAATAACTGTGGTGTTTTGTCCGTACTATGATCATCAATAATCCAGACTTCATATTCACCATTAGCATATTCTAAACTACAAAGATTCTTAACCAATCTGCCTATGACCGCTTCTTCATTTTTTGCAGCTACCAACACAGAAACACGGGGTAAATCTCCCTGTATTTCCTTATGATGGTGGCGGGGTCTAGCAAAAATAATCCTGAACGCATGAATGCTTAAAATTGCCGTCAGTCCAAGAATAAAAATAGAACCCCAGGAAACCAAATGTAAAGCAATAGTTCCACCCCAAACCACAGTTAACATGAGGACAGCTTTGGGTCTACGTCCTTGAAAGCGGGATGAAGAATAAACAGTCTTGATCCCTTCCGTTAACTCCTCCTCTGTTGAAAGGTCAGACAGCAGGGAGTTAAGAGGATCAGAATTTCCGTTGTAAGCGTCGTTTTCCGGCCAGGAATTCGCTGGCATAGTTTAATTTAAGTAAAAAACCACTATTTGTTTAAAGTTTACAGTTTTTACAGCAGAAAGCCCACAATTAGGTATTTAACAATGCTAAACCCCGACCGACTTAACCTGTCGCTTTGTGAGATCATTTTGGATTGTTTTTGTGATCTCCAATCTAAAATCTAAAATCTAAAATCTAAAATTTTCTTCCCCAGTCCCCAATCACCAGTCCCCAGTCCCCAATCACCAATCACCAATCACCAAAATCAACGATTTCTGTTGCTTCAGCTAAAATTAGGAAACACCTAGCTGGGTTCAACAGACGTTTGAAATTAGGAGTGCATGGCGTGCCAACATCTGTTAAATATTTGCTGATTGGATCAGTAGAGACTTACAGTGGTAAATCCGCAACTGTTTTGGGTTTGTCTCATCAGCTAAAGCAAAAAGGATTGGATATAGCTTACGGCAAACCATTGGGTAATTGTGTACAGACCGCCGATGGTAGCTTAGTTGAAGAAGATGTGCAGTTTATTTCTCATAGCTTGAAACTGCCGGAAAATCGTGTTGCACCCACCTTACTTGCTTTAAATGAAGTCAGTGTCCAAAAACGGTTACGTGGTGAAGACAAAGCTGATTATCAGCAGTCACTGGTACAGCATTATTTACAAATACCACGGGGTGATTTGATGCTGTTGGAAGGACCAGGTAATTTACCAGAAGGTAATTTATTTGGCTTGTCCTTACTGGAAGTGGCTGAAGTTTTAGATGGGGGTGTGCTACTCGTACATCGTTATAAATCCCTGCTTTCAGTAGAGGCGTTGTTATCTGCCAAGAAATTGATAGGCGATCGCCTAGTTGGTGTTGTCATTAATGAAGTTCCCACCGAACAATTAGAAGCAGGTCATAATCTCTTACGTCCATTTTTGGAAGAGCATGGCATTCCTGTATTAGCAATGTTGCCAAAAAGTGACTTGCTCCGTAGCGTGAGCGTGGGAGAACTGGTAAAACAATTACAGGCTGAAGTTCTCTGTCGCAGGGATCGCCTAGATTTATTAGTGGAAAGTTTGGCCATTGGGGCGATGAATGTTAACGCCGCCGTTAAATATTTCCGCAAACGCCGTAACAAAGCAGTAGTCACAGGAGGCGATCGCGTGGAAATTCAACAAGCCGCTTTAGAAACTTCTACCCAATGCCTGATCCTCACCGGACAACTACCCCCTCCCGCCTTTATTCTCAATCGCGCCGAAGAATTAGAAATACCGATTTTATCTGTTGACCTCGATACCTTAACCACAGTGGAAATTGTTGACCGCACTTTCGGACAAGTTCGTGTCCACGAACCTCTCAAAGTAGAGTGCATTAGCCAATTAATGTCCGAACATTTTGACATTAACCGTTTCTTATCTCAACTAGGAGTCAAACCAGCAGCCGCTTTATCTTAGTCGGATTATTGACCCAAATTACCAGTTTCACCAGCGTAAATCCTACCATTGCCTGTTTCCAAAGCCTGACAGTGAACAGTAATTTTTTCCAACTACCTATTTTGTTAAAGCACTGCCATCAACAAAATCTTTTGTTACTTAACAAAATAATCAAGAAAACAGAGAAATCTGTAACTCTAGTTGGCTTCTTACCTACACGCTGTTTGATAGAATATCTAGGTTGTTTAATCTGATCACCTCCATCTTTGAGCCAGTCAACAGAACTTATCAACCTTGATACATTAGCGCAGGAACTGGCGACCATCCAGCAAACAGGTTCTAAACGAATCGCCTTGTTGGGTTCCCGTCATGTGCCAATTACTCATCAAAATCTCATTGAAATGATGACTTATGCCCTAGTTTTATCGGGCAATCGCATCATTACTTCCGGTGCTACAGGTACTAATTCCGCTGCCATCAAGGGCGCAACACGGGCTGACCCGAACTTATTGACGGTCATCCTACCCCAAAGCCTGGAACGTCAACCTTACGAATCACGCCAACAACTAGAGCAGGTCATGCATCTAGTCGAAAATCCCAGTAATGATAATCTGTCTTTAGCTGAGGCCAGCTACCTGTGCAACAAGGAGATTGTCTCCCGTTGTCAGCAACTCATCTGCTTTGCTTTCCACGACAGTCGCACCCTGCTACAAACCTGTGGAGAAGCAGAAGAACAAAGAAAAGTGGTGACACTGTTCTACTTTGATTAAAGTGAAACGCAGTCTCCACACCGCTAATGATAGAGATGGGTAATTACCAGTGGGTACTGGGTAATGTTTTATCTAAATTACTCAGTATTCCTTTGCGCTCACTAAAAACTACTACCAGTACCAGTATTTATTAGGTTAATGTCCCTATTGCAACTACCTATACCTGCTATTTTTTTGTACTCTATTGCTGCCGCCGCAGTTCTCATTTATGTACCGTTTTTATTCGTAGCTTACGGTCGGGCGCAGGTTGGTTTTGATTTATCTGCCCCTCGTGCCATGTTTGATCAATTGCCTCCTTATGCCCAAAGAGCTACCTGGGCGCATCAAAATTCTTTTGAGGCATTCATGATTTTCAGTGCTGCATCTCTAATGGCTTATGTCTGTGGGGTGAATACTCCTTTAGCAGCAATGGCAGCGATCGCCTTTATCCCCGCTCGGTTACTATACTCTATTTTTTATATTGCCAATATCCCCATTTTGCGATCGCTCATGTTTGGTATTGGCTCTTTTAGTTCTGCCACTCTCTTCTATTTGAGTATCATGAAAGTTTCAGGATAGGTGATAGGTGACAGGTGACAGGTGACAGGTGACAGGTGACAGTAAATCATTAGTTAGGGGTTGCTGAGAAAGTCTTTCCGTGAGGGCATAGGAGTCAGGAGTCAGGAGTCAGGAGTCAGGAGAAGATTTGAAAATTTCTTTGCCATCTCTTGAAATCCCAAAAAATGCACACTTTTTCCGGTATACCCTTCAAAACCCTTGCACTAATTTCTGTGTTTATCAGCCTCTAACCTTTGATATATCAAGGTTTTAGGTTTATTCAGCAAACCCTAGTTACCTATTACCAATTACCAATTACCAATTACCAATTACCAATCACCAATCACCAATTACCAAATAAAACATTTCACATTCAATTTTTTTATGGCTTCTAGTTTTTCTTTTGATATTGTCAGCGACTTTGACCGTCAAGAATTAGTTAACGCTGTTGATCAAGTTATACGAGACATCAAAAGCCGTTACGATCTCAAAGACACACAAACAACTGTCGAGTTAGGCGAAAACAGCATTACTATTAACACTGACAGCGATATGACTTTAGAGGCTGTACATGGCATACTGCGGGAAAAAGCAGCCAAACGTAACCTCTCTCAAAAAATCTTTGATTTTGGTAAAGTTGAATCTGCCAGCGGCAACCGCTTGCGGCAAGAAATCAACCTCAAAAAAGGCATCAGTCAAGACATAGCCAAACAAATCTCTAAATTGATTCGTGATGAATTTAAAAAAGTCCAAGCCTCAATTCAAGGTGATGCTGTGCGGGTTACAGCCAAAGCTAAAGATGACTTACAAGCTGTGATCCAGAGACTCAAACAAGAAGATTTTCCTGTAGCTTTGCAGTTTACAAACTATCGTTAGATATTGGTGATAGGTGATAGGTGATTGGTGATTGGTGATTGGTGATTGGTGATTGGTGATTGGTGATTGGTGATTGGTGATTGGTGATTGGTAATTTGGAAAAATAAAATGATTACCCAGTCCCCAGTCCCCAGTCCCCAGTCCCCAGTCCCCAGTCCCCAGTCCCCAGTCCCCAGTCACCTTTTACCTTTTACCGATACTGTCTTTAAACGCTGGACGTTCAGAAATTTTCTGAATATAGTTAACAACGGCTGGATATTCACTCAAATCAAGCTTGAGCATGATGGGAATATAAGCGAGTATAGATCCCACAGCCACATCGGCAATAGTGAATTCATCACCAAGTAAGAAAGGTTGCCGCGCAAAAATTTCATTCAGGGTAGTTAATAGGCGGGGCATTTCTCGCTCGCGGTTGGCTTCCACAAAAATTCCTGTAGCCAAGGTGGAATTACCAAATAATACCCATTGGGAAAATATGGCACGTTCCTCTAGGGAAATCGGATTTTTACCATATTTTTCCGCAATATACAGCAAAATTGCCCCTGATTCCCATAGTTTCAAATCACCATCCACAATTGCTGGAACTTTGCCTATTGGGTTAATTTCCAGGTATTCAGGTTGTCGATGTTCACCTGCTTTCATATCCAAAAGGATAAATTCGTAGGGAACTTGTAGTTCCTCTAAATACCACTGCACAATTGATGCACGGCTAAAAGCGCCACCGTAAAGTTTCAACATAATAACTGCTTAAAATCAAAGAACTTTGTGAGTGTGAGAATGTTGTTTAACGTTGTCGTCTTTAGTGACAACTCTAGCGGCATTTAGCACCCGTTTGCGTTCTGTAGAATAATTAAAATCGGTTTTGGTTGTTCCTGCGGGAATCAGGGTTTGGGCTGATTCACGACGCTTGTAGGTGCGAGCAGCTGAAAATGCCCGTTGTACAAATTCATCTGCAAACTGTGCTGAATCAGGAAATCCATCAGGCAATAACAGCTTATCACCATCCAAGATACTTCCCAAAGTAGTTGCACAGGCAAGTTTGTATGAGGTAGGAATGCCTTTTAATATTGCTTCTAATGCTGCTGAGGGAATAGGTTCTATAACTTCGATTTGGTGTACTTCTCCATCTTCTTTGTAAAAGCAGGTTGCCAAGCCGATCACAATGTAATCATCGGCTGTAAGGTCTAAAGCATCTGCATAAGAAATTGTTGTTGTCATAGGAAATTTACTCAAAATTAAATTGTACTGGGCATTGGACATTGGGCATTGGGTAACTTCCGATACAAAAAAGCTAACTAATGCTAACAAAAGTTGGCTTTTTCTTCCTGTTTCACCAGTTCGACTACGCTCACTGAACTCCTAGAAGTGTCGGCACTATCTAGTCCACAGGCTAACACGATCAATCTGACCGCTTCTTGTTTTAAATTAATCGCAGCGTTTAAATCTCTGTCACTCTCAAAGCCACAGTTATCACATTTAAAAACTCTTTGAGATAATGACAGTGATGATTTCTTTTCTCCACAAGTTGAGCAAGTCTTGCTACTGGGATAATATCTATCCACAATTACTAACTTACTGCCATACAGTTGTGTTTTATATTCTAGCTGCCTTCTGAATTGATAAAAGCCCATATCAGCTATAGCTTTTGATAATTTCCCATTTGCTAACATCCCAGATACATTCAAATCTTCTATCCCTATCACCGCGTGGTTTTTGCTGATATGGGTGGTGATTTTGTGTAATGTATCTTTTCTGATATTGGCTATTTTTTGGTGTAATCTTGCTATTTTGATTTGTGCTTTTCTATAGTTATTTGAACCTACTTTTTTATGACGGTTCAAATATTGCATTCTTGCTAACTTTTTCTCATACTTTTTATAGCTTTTTACTCCATCAAATACTTCTCCTGTTGATAATATTGCTAGATGATTTATTCCTAAATCAACTCCTACAAACTCCTGATTTTTCTGGGTTTGAGTCGTTTCTATTTCTATTTTCCAAGAGATAAACCACTTGTCAGCTTGTTTACTGATGGTGACAGATTTCGGTTGATATCCTGTAGGGAGAATTTCATAAGTTTTTATCCAACCAATTACGGGTACTTTTACCTTTCTGTAGTCAATTTTTATGACACCATCTAAGGTAAAAGAATCATGTTTACCCTTTTTCTTAAACTTAGGAAACCCTTTACTTTTCTTGAAGAAAGATTTAAAAGCATCTGACAAATATCTTAATGAGTATTGAGGGGCGCATTTAGATACTTCATAATACCAAGGATGGGTAGATTTAATGGCTGCTACTAACCATTTGTGTAAATCTATGGCTGTGGGAAATTTGATTTTGTCTTGAGGATTAAGTTTATTATGTAATAATACCTGTTGACAAAGTGCTAAACCTTGATTCCAAGCGTGTCTGGCTACTCCTGCGTGTTGCGCCAGTAGTAGTCGTTGTTGCTTGTTAACTTTGAGTTGGGTTTTGAATCCTAGTAGCATACAGTGATTTTACTGTAATTCTGTGACAAAGCCAAAAGATGACAGAAAATTTTGAGCAAATGTGAGTATTTGTTAGTATTGGTTAAGAAAAAAGTAACTAGCTACTAACCCCCTGACTCCTGACTCCTGACTCCGGTTGGTGAGCGACTTGTATTGAGCGCAGTCGAAGTAAGTCGAAGTAAGCCGAACCACTGACTCCTGACTCCTGACTCCTGAATTATTACATTGATCAAAATTCTTTCTGGAATTGACCTTTGGAGTGATGTATATATTTTTAGGCTTATGGCTTAATTGTTTAAGTAGTTTAAATTTGTTCTTCTTGGATTAAGCCAAGACTCCTGAAACAGTGAAACAGTGAGTAAACCACTAGCAAACAAAATCCTATCATTTCATTTGATTTCACAGAGCAAGTAGCTCAGGCAGGAATATATGGATCATTACTCCTTTTTAACTTCTAATACACAGAACAATCCACTATACAAAGGCAATCATCAAAATACTGCGTATACACAAAAAACTGGCGTGAAAACTAGCAGTAAATCTTTACCAGAGGACGGCTACTTAAGGTCTTATGCTTTAAAGTTAGCTCACCAAGGGGATTACACAGAGGCGATCGCTTTGTTAAACCAATTGATTGATAGTCATCCTAACAATGCAATTGATTATAACAATCGAGGGCTAATTTATTTTCAAAGTGGTGAATGCCAAAAAGCTCTAAGTGACTACAATACAGCAATGCAGCTAAATCCTAAGTTAGCAAGTGTTTATAATAATAGAGCTAATTGCTATGCTGCTTGTGGCGAGTTCATTGCCGCACTAGCCGACTATGATCAGGCTTTAGATTTAAATCCGCGTTATGTTCGTGCTTGGATTAACCGTGGTATTACTTTGCGTGATTTAGGAGAATATCAGGAAGCAATTGATAATTTTGAGATTGCATTGTTGTTTGGTCAGCTACAAGGTAATATTTGGGCTGAACGTGGTAGGACTTATCATATTTGGGGTGACTGGAATTGTGCGATCGCTGATTATTACCGCGCCCTCACATATATCAACTGTTTAGACACCAATGAGGATGTTTCTGGTTATCGGTTGCGCTTACAACTGGAAAATTGGTTAGATGAATTGCTTCTTCCCCAAAAGACTGATTGGTAAATTTTTCACATTAAATCAGATTAAATTCAAAATTCAAAAAATTTCAATTTTTTGCTTTCTCAAATTTTAATTTTTTGTTTTAATTTTTTGGTAGCGCCCCTGCATCTTTGATTGGCTAATAGATGATAACTATCAAACTCTTCACGAATTAGCTATTGACTATTAGCTTCTGTTATTAATAGAAATTCATTTCTTGTTTATACACCCTTAAAATTGCAAATCATTTCAATTTGTCTCAGGGTGTGGAATTGGATCGTTCAGTATCTTTAGTATCTGGATTAATCAGCACCACCGGAAGTTGACTGGGAGCAAATCTATATGATTGTTCTTGCCTGATACTATTAGCTTGACTGGGATCAAAATTGCGGCTAAATTCCGTCCTCAAATCATCAACACGTCCTTGCATGAGCTTGACTTCTGTGCGGATTTCTCGCAACTTATCTTGTTGTAACCGGTGATAAGGCATAAGCTGAGATAGAGCAGATACCGCTGCTGTGATAATAACCAAGTTAACGGTGATCTTGGCAGAAGTTTCTAGTGCCATGATTTGATAAGAACGTTGGTGAAGATGTTTTTTTGGTCTAGGAGCAGTTCGGGTGGGTTTAACTGGTGGTTGTAGCGGTGGTTTGGATGGTTGAAAGGCGTTCATAACAATAAAAATAGTCAGGCTGATTGAAGGGAAGCACCATTAAAAGTAAAATGGCGCTAATTGCGACTTAATTTAGCTGCCATATTACTTCATTTTTGGTAATTTTCTACAAGTATTAGGTCATAAAAAAAAATACCTGGCATACGCAGGTACATTTTTTCAAGATACTTTTGGCTAAAAGTCCCAAGATCCTGAAGATTTTACCTTGTATGGCCAGGTTGATTTAGTCTTGTGTGGGTGTCACATCTGGGAGTTACTTGTAAAGTTCAGTCGCCAAACGCCAAGCGAGAATGCCTGGAATTAAAGCTACAACTAGAGCGATGTACACTTGAGTATCTGAGATAGTCATGGTGGAAACTCTCCTAAAATTCCAATGAGATGATTAACATTTCTTTTACTACTTTTCCTTGTTTTGCCAAAATTGGGGAATATCTTGTTACAAGATGCAACAAAAACATGATTTTTTCAGGAGTCAGGAGTCAGGAGTCAGGAGTCAGGAGTCAGGAGGCAGGAGTTATTGATTTTGGATTTTGGATTTTGGATTGTTTTTGTCAACTCCAATCTAAAATCTAAAATCTAAAATCTAAAATTTTCTTCCCTATTCCCTATTCCCCGTTATGACTTTCTACTTGGGTATTGATTTTGGTACATCTGGCGCACGAGCGATAGTGATTGATGAAGAGGCTAGAATTGTCTCTCAAATGCGTTATCCTTGGGCAAATGTGACAAATTGGGTAAATTGCTGGAAAGACGCTTTATGGGGTCTTATAGAGGGAATTTCCCAGGAATGGCGGCGTGAAATTGGGGCGATCGCTATTAACGGTACTTCTTCCACAATCTTGCTGACTGACGCTGCTGGCCAGCCTGTAGATGCTCCCTTATTGTACAACGATCCACGGGGATCAATGATGCTCAAGGATTTGAGTAGTATTGCTCCACCTAACCACACGGTACTGAGTGCTACTTCTAGCCTAGCAAAATTGCTGTGGATGCAACAATTACCTACGTTTAATCAAGCTAGATATTTACTACATCAAGCTGATTGGCTGGCATTTCTCTTACATGGAAAATTAGGTATTAGCGATTATCACAACGCTTTAAAATTGGGTTATGACGTAGAAAAGTTGCAATATCCAGAATGGCTAGAAAAAATGCAAATTCCTGTGTTTTTACCCCAAGTTTTAGCACCTGGTACTCCCATTAGTGAAATAACTCCAGAAATTGCGGCTAAATTTGGTTTTAGGCGTGATTGCTTGGTGTGTGCAGGAACAACAGATAGTATTGCGGCTTTTTTAGCTAGTGGAGCAAAATTACCAGGGGAAGCGGTAACTTCTTTGGGTTCAACCTTGGTGTTGAAACTTTTGAGTCGTACCCGTGTAGAAGATGCACGATATGGAATTTACAGCCACCGTTTAGGAGATTTATGGTTAACTGGAGGAGCTTCTAATACTGGGGGCGCTGTATTAAAACACTTTTTTACTGATGATGAGTTAGTTCGCTTGAGTCAAGAAATTGATGTATCACAAGCCAGTGAGTTAGATTATTATCCTTTGTTGAAAGAAGGCGATCGCTTTCCCATTAATGATCCCCATCTACCCCCAAGACTAGAACCTAGACCAGATGATCCCAAAGAATTTTTACATGGTTTGTTATCAAGTATGGCGCGAATAGAAGCAAGAGGATATGAATTATTGCAACAACTGGGAGCAGATAAATTAAGCTATGTTTATACGGCTGGTGGTGGTGCGGCTAATTCTACTTGGACGGCTATTAGAGCTAAATATTTAAAAGTACCTGTAGTTGCATCTAATAACACCGAAGCTGCTTATGGAAGTGCGCTTTTAGCGATGCGGTGATCAAGAATAGGTGATTGGTGATTGGTGATTGGGGAGAAATATTTACCTCCTGCCTCCTGACTGCTTACATTTTCACTTTTTGTTGACAACTAACTTCTAAAGGGAGGAAAATGGTTAAAACTTCCCCATATTTGGGATTTTGACGTACAATCAACTTACCACCAATAGCTTGAAATAGATGTTTAGTAGCAGAAATATTTAAACTAATAGTTCCTGTTTCCGGCTGGAATACTAATAATTGACCTAAAGATTTACGAATTGGTAGTGTTATTGTTCTGGTTGTATCTTGACAATCTAATTGAGGTGATAATTGTAATTTGAGTTGATCCCCGGCGGGAATAACTTGAACTTGAATAGAACTACCGGGGGGTAAACTGCGGGTGAAATTTTCCATTAAACCGGTGAGTACCCGATCTAGCATAGCGGGATTACTGACAACAGTTGGTAATTGCTGAGGTAAAGCCACATCTAAAGTTAAATTCCGTCGAGTTGCTGCTTGTTGCCAACGGGGGATACTTTGCTGTAAAACTTGATCCAAAGACATTGGAGTTAATTGGGTATTGCCAGATTTTGTTGTTGTACAAGTTTCTAATTCTGCGGCTTTAAATAACAACTCCATCCGATCAATTTGTTCAGTACATTCGTGATCAATAACTTGCAAACGATTAATTACAGTAGTTGGTAAATCTTGCCGCTTGAGTAGCAACCGAGTCATAGTACGAATAGTTGCCAGTGGGGTGCGGACTTCATGGGCAAAAGCTTGTAGTAATTCCACATCAGAACGGGAAGATGGTTTTGCTGATGGGGAAAGATGATTGTGGGTAGGTGGAGAGATGGGAATAGTATGTGTTGGTTTATCCGTTTCTGGTTCTGCTAATTCCTGAAGCAAAAACTGGGTAAATTGAATTATAGTTTGATAGTTTGGTGCAGTTGCCGGATATTTTTGGACTAAAGCATCCAAATCGGCAAATAATTCGGGATTAGTCAAAACCACCCTTGCGCCTAAAACTTGCCAAGCTTGCTGTACTACTTCTGGTGCAAAAGAAAATAAAAATTCTTTGTTCCCGCTGCTGTTTGCTGATAACACTAAAACCAATCTAAAATTTTCTGTGAACACCAAGCAAAACTGCTCTGCTCCTAGAGGATCGGCAGGTAATAAGGGTAAAATTGATTCTTCTGGACAGATATGATTATATTTGTAAGCATAGTCTGTAATTTGCTGCGGATCTTCCCAAGGAGATATGGCTTCATTTTCTCGACTTTGGGCGATCGCACCGGAAACTTGAAACGGCATCAAAGCCAAAGGGTTAAAGGGTTGGGCAGTAAAAGTAACCGTTTTTAAACTTTTAGTTAATTTTGGCTGACTAAATAAGGGTGCTGGTGCTGTTAAAACTAAACCTTGAGTTAAACCTTGGGTTAAACCTTGAGTGATGTCAGATGTCGTAGTTGCCAAGGTATTGAGGAGGAGATGTTCTGTAGCTGCTAAACTGATGCGCCATTGTTGCTCTGCTTTAGCAGATGAACACTCAGCCTTATTTGATCGGCTTGCGGCTAAAACTTCTCTCAAACTTGGCAAAATCCATTCGTACACAGGTTTTCACCTCTCGATTAACGAGTATCTAAAATCTAATTGACGAGCATCTCACAGCAGCTAAAGTAGACACTGCACTATATACATACTTATGAGGTTATAGTCTTTTCTGCATTAGTGATAGTAGTAGAACCGAACAATTGAGTAGGAATTTCCCTGGCGATGATGGCTATCTTGATGAAAATCAAGCTGGGATAAAACCTTGCCAAGATATGATTACAACTTTCCTTGCTTGTTGACTTATCTAGCGGCATTCGCAACATATTGTTACAATATTTAACAGCGTTTATCTCACTGGTGGCTTTTTGATGATGGTTAAGAGTCTTCCCCCTAGTTCTCGTTCTACCGTGGAGGACAGTCGCGGAAGCGAATTGTCCTTAATTGAAGTAATACCAGAAAATAGTACAGAAGTCTTGGTGATCAATTCACCAAAATTCTCAGCAAAGCATAAGCAGACAGTATTAGCTGAAACTGAACCTGAGACACTGCGTTATGATCCTGAAGAGATTCAAGCACATTACCAAAACCAGCCTTTACAGGTTCTGCGGCGAATTTTAACAGTTTTACGACCTACGTTGTCATATCTTTTCGGGATTTGGTGGGATAAGCAACGGGGAATTGTGGTGAAAAATGATCGTCGTCGGGCAGTTCAACTGCGAGAATTATTAACAAAATTAGGTCCTGCTTATATTAAAATTGGACAGGCATTGTCTACTAGACCGGATTTAGTTCCTCCTATATATTTGGAAGAATTAACTAAATTACAAGATCAATTACCACCGTTTCCTAATGAAATAGCTTACCAGTTTATTGAGGAAGAATTAGGAAGTCGTCCAGAGGAGATTTACGCGGAACTTTCAGCAGAACCAATTGCTGCTGCGTCTTTGGGACAAGTTTATAAAGGTAAACTCAAAACTGGGGAAGAGGTAGCAATTAAAGTCCAGCGTCCAGATTTGCGAGAAAGAATTACCATTGATTTGTACATTTTACGCAAGTTAGCTGGATGGGTGCAAAAAAATGTAAAACGGGTTAGAAGTGATTTAGTTGGGATTTTGGATGAATTGGGCGATCGCATTTTTGAAGAAATGGACTATATCCATGAAGGTGAAAATGCTGAACGCTTTTTTGAATTATATGGACATATCCCAGATATTTATGTACCAAAAATTTACTGGGAATACACCAACCGTCGCGTTTTAACGATGGAATGGATTAATGGTATTAAATTAACTCAAACGAGGGAAATTAAAGAACTAGGAATAGATGCACGTTATTTAATTGAAGTAGGTGTGCAGTGTTCCCTGCGTCAATTATTAGAACATGGATTTTTCCACGCTGACCCCCATCCTGGTAATTTGTTAGCTACCTTTGATGGTAAGTTAGCTTATCTTGATTTTGGGATGATGAGCGAAATTAAACCGCCCCAACGTTATGGTTTAATTGAAGCTATTGTTCACGTTGTTAACCGTGATTTTGATTTATTAGCACAAGATTATGTCAAATTAGAATTTCTTTCCCCAGAAACAGATTTAACACCGATTGTTCCGGCTTTTGCCAAGGTTTTTGCTAATGCCCAAGGTGCGAGTGTCGCAGAACTAAACATTAAAAGCATTACTGATGATTTATCAGCATTAATGTATGAGTATCCTTTCCGCGTACCTCCCTATTACGCTTTAATTATTCGTTCTTTGGTGACATTGGAAGGGATTGCTATTTATATAGATCCGAATTTCAAAGTTCTCAGTGAAGCTTATCCTTATGTTTCTAAACGACTGTTAACAGATCCAGCTGATGAATTAAGAACTTCATTGAAAGATTTACTATTTAAAGATGGTAAATTCCGGTGGAATCGTTTAGAAAACTTGTTAAAAAATGCCCGTAATAGTCAAGATTACGACTTTAATTTAATCATGAATCAGAGTGTAGAATTTCTCTCTTCTGAACGCGGTGTATTTATTCGTGATAGGTTAGTAGATGAGTTTGTGAATGGGCTGGATGCGGTAAGTAAAAACGTTTTACATAATTTTACTTTTTTACTCCGAGAAAGGGTAGGTTTAACAGCAGTTAATGAAATGCCTGGTGCAAGTGTTGAACAACAACAAACTTTAGAACATATTAAACGAATTTTAGGAATTCTCCGAGAAACGAGAGGTTTTGATCCTGCTAAACTTGCTCCCCAAGTAGCGCAGGTACTTTTTAATCCAAGAGTACATTATTTAGGACAACAAATTGCTAATCGTTTTACGCAAAAAGCCGTAGCTAGGTTAATTCGGCAATTATTAGCAGAAGAGGAAATTGGGTGATTGGTGATTGGTGATTGGTGATTGGTGATTGGTGATTGGTGATTGGTGATTGGTGATTGGTGATTGGTGATTGGTGATTGGTGATTGGTGATTGGTGATTGGTGATTGGTGATTGGTGATTGGTGATTGGGAATCATATAATTAATTACCCATTACCCATTATCAATTATCAATTATCAATTATCAATTACCCTCTTGATGTCCATTGTGGTCACGTTGAATACTTTCTTGTAGGGCTTGAATTTGTTCATGACGGGCTTCTAATTCCAAAGTGCGACGGGCTAAATCTTGATTTTGCAAGGTTAAAGATTGTCGCCACTGTTCCGCTTTTTCTGCTTCCTGCTGTAAAAATTCTGGGGTAATACCAGTTTTGAGGTAAGTTTGCACTAAATAAAGTACCCAACTGGTAGCGTCTTCAATTGTTTCTATTTCACCTGTAGGAGAAAGTTCGACTAATACCAGCACTTTCTCGTTCATGATGCTTCCTTTTGCCAGAAGAATACAAGTATCTTCAGAAATAATAGACCATAAATATTCAGATTCCTGACGTGCTAATAGGCGTAATTGATATTGCCCTAAAAAATCATTTTTACATACTTGAGCTAGATACAACATAGTAATTCAAAATTTGGTAATTGGTAATTGGTAATTGGTAATTGGTAATTGGTAATTGGTAATTGGTAATAGAGAAAAATTATTTCCTATATCACCGTTTACCGATTACCATTCACCTGCTATAAAGAACTGAGCCTATCGCGTAAAATTTCCGTTTGTTTTTGTGCTTCTGCTAAAGCATCTCTGGTAGTTTGTACCACATCTGCGGGAGCTTTATCTACAAAGTTGGAATTACTCAATCTTCCAGTTAAAGCTTTAACTTCCGCTTCAACTTTATTCAAACTTTTCTCTAATTTCGCCCGCAATACTTCAACATCAACTACTCCAGTTAAGGGAATAACAATTTGCACAGTACCCACAACTCCGGAAATAGAATTTTCTTTTTCCTGTGCAGGTTCTTTTTCTTCTTCCTGTGTGGTAGCAGGTTCTATTTCTGGTTGTGTCGGTGCTTCACTGGGTGGGAAGTATTTAGCAAATAATTCTTGTCTGGCTTTACCATTAAGTAAATAACGGACCACAAACCAACCTGCATAAAATAAACCTACTGTTTCAAAGAAACTACCAAAAATGGGTATCCGCAAAGATGTATTGCCGACAAAAATAACGACTCTGAGAGTAACTAACACCGCCAGAATTAAACCAATATTTTTCAAAGTCCGCCAATAGGAACTACTGAAAAGTTCTTTATTTTTGGGTAATTCTGTTGGTGCTTCTGTTGGTGATCTTGTTGGTGCTTCTCCAGTATTTTCTGGAGTGCTTTCTATGGAAGTGGGAGCATTAATAGTTAAGGTTTCTACCTTAGCTAAATCTTTGATATATGCTTCCGCAATTGTCAGGATTGACCTTTCTTTTTCACTTTCACTTTGCAAATTTGCGGTAATTTTTGCCCCTGGTTTAACATCAGCTTCTGCCCGTAAATTACGAATGGTGCGGATAGTATTAATTAACAAATCAAACTGTTCTTCTAAACCAGCATCAATTAAATTTGTATCCGCTTCTGGATAACTTTGTAAAGCTAAAACTTGGGGATTCTCTGCTGGTTGTTGGGTGAGAGTTTGCCAAATTTCTTCGGTAATATGGGGCATGAAAGGATGTAATAACTTTAATACCCCTTCCAAAACGTAGGCGATAATTTGTTGGGCAATTTTCCGAGATGCGGGATCTGCATCTTTTTGTAATCTGGATTTTACTAATTCAATATACCAGTCACAAAAATCTCCCCAAATAAACTCATAAAGTCCTTTGGCTGCTTCCCCTAAACCATAATTATCAATGTAGTTATTTGTTTGTTTAACTACTTGATGATAACGGGAAAGAATCCATTTATCACTGAGTTCTATGGGTTCTGGTTTACCTAATTGGGCTGGAGTTTGTCCATCCAAATTCATCATTACAAATCGGGCAGCATTCCAGATTTTATTGGCAAAATTTCGGGATGCTTCTACAGAGATAGATTCGTCTTTTTTGCGGTCATATTCTAAGCGAATATCTTGACCTGCACCGACTACTTCTTTAACTAATGTATAACGCAGGGCATCAGTTCCATATTTATCAATCAACAATAATGGGTCAATGCCATTGTTTGCTGATTTGGACATTTTCTTATTATTTTCATCCCTAACTAAACCGTGAATATAAACGGTTTTAAAGGGCATTTTTCCGGTAAAATGTCCTGCCATTAAGGTCATTCTTGCTACCCAGAAAAAGATGATATCAAATCCTGTAACTAGGGTAGCGTTGGGGTAGTAGGTTTCTAAGTCTTTGGTTTGTTCTGGCCATCCTAATGTGGAGAAAGGCCATAAACCAGAGGAAAACCAAGTATCTAAAACGTCGGGGTCTTGTTCTAGTTTGACTTCTTCGCCAAATTGGGCTTTAGCTTTTTCTAATGCTTCTGCTTCGGTTTTAGCAACAAAGAAGGGTGTGGTGTCGGTAATTTCACCGTTGGTTTCGCTGACTGCATACCAAGCGGGTATTTGATGACCCCACCACAATTGACGGGAAATACACCAGTCACGCAGATTTACCAACCAATCACGATAAACCTTTCTCCAGCGTTCGGGGACAAATTCGGGGGAATTTTGATTGTCTAGAAAATCTAGGGTTTTGTCAGCGAGGGGGCGAATTTTGACAAACCACTGGGTTGAAAGTAGGGGTTCAACGGGGACTTTTCCGCGATCGCTATAGGGTACTGTATGTTTATAGTCTTCTATTTTAACCAGTACACCGTCGGCTTCTAAACGAGCAACTACATTTTTTCTAGCAACAAAGCGGTCTTGTCCTTGGAACTCTCCCGCATTTTCGTTAAGCGTGCCGTCTTTGTTCATGATATTGATAAACGGCAAATCATGACGCTTACCCATTTCAAAGTCGTTAGTGTCATGGGCAGGAGTGACTTTAACGCATCCTGTACCGAAAGCGGGGTCAACTAATTCATCACCAATAATCGGTATTTCCCGATTCATGATGGGTAAGGTGAGAGTTTTACCAATTAAATGTTTATACCTTTCATCTTCCGGGTTAACCGCAACTGCCGTATCACCTAACATGGTTTCGGGTCTGGTTGTGGCAACTTCCACAAATCCAGAACCATCGCTGAGAGGATAACGGAAGTGCCAAAGATTACCATTTACCTCTTTGGGTTCGACTTCTAAATCAGACACAGCAGACTGAGAAGCGGGACACCAGTTAACTAAGTAATTACTCCGGTAAATTAGACCTTCTTCATAAAGACGGATAAATGCTTCTAAAACAGCTTTTGATAAACCTTCATCTAGGGTGAAGCGTTCCCGCGACCAGTCCACGGAAACACCCAAACGGCGTAATTGATTGACAATTGTACCACCTGATTCAGCTTTCCATTGCCAAGCCCGTTCTAAGAATTTTTCCCTACCTAAGTCGTAGCGAGTTTTACCTTCTGCTTTGAGTTGTTTTTCCAGAATGGTTTGTACTGCGATACTTGCGTGGTCAGTACCAGGTAGCCAAAGGGCATTTTTACCTTTCATTCTTTGATAGCGAATGATGGCATCAATCAACGCACTTTCAAATGCGTGACCCATGTGTAAACTGCCGGTGACGTTTGGGGGCGGAATAACAATACAGTAGGGTTCACCGGGGTGGTTGGGGTCTGCTTTGTAGACTTGGTTTTCTTCCCAGAATTTTTGCCATTTCGCTTCTGTGGAGAATGATTCGTAAACACTGGGGAGATTTGGTATAGTTGCGGTCATGCTGGGAATTATCAGTTTTTTAGGACTCTGATCAATTTTGCCATAAGGTAGCATGGATGGTGATTTGTTACGAACCGCAAAGTTAGTAAATTTGGAAGATTTATAAGTTTTGGAAGTGTGAGATAATGCGGTTTATGGTCTGTTGGTGTTGATGACTTTTGATTTTTTTTAACCGCAAAGTTCGCAAAGTTCGCAAAGTAAGAGGATTAAGTAATTTATTTAATGTTAGCAAAGGAAGTTATGCTGAGACAGCCAAATGAAGAGGTAGAAAAGTTAGCTTATAGAGTTATTGGTGCTGCTATTGAGGTACATCAAGTATTAGGTTCTGGATTTTTAGAGGAGGTATATCATAGGGCTTTAAGAGAAGAATTTCTTTTTCGTGAAATACCTCATACCTTTGAACATCCAGTAAAATTATACTATAAAGGTCGTCCTGTCGGTGAGGGTAAATTAGATTTTTTAGTTGGAGAATCCCTAATAGTAGAATTAAAATCTGTGCAAAGTTTAACTCCCATCCATGAAGCACAAGTTCTCTCATATTTAAAAATGACTAAATACCCCCTTGCACTCCTCATCAACTTTAACGTTTCCCTCCTCAAAGAAGGCATAAAACGCATCATCTTTTCCTCCTAACCTTACCCTCTCTTAAACCCTCTTCCTTTGTGTACTTTGCGTACTTTGCGGTTCGTTACAAAAAAAATACCAACTATGTCAATGAGAATTTTCACTACAGATACTTCTCCTCTTTATGTTCTGCTAACATTGCTTTAACTTGTTCATCATTTGGTGCTGGTTGATTGGTTTTTAATAAACCTTTCATTTGTTTGATAATGCGAGTTCTTTCTGAATGTTGGTTAGGTTGATTTTGTAAGGATTCGATAATTACGCGAACGAGTTCTAGGCGATCGCTCTCCGATAATTTACAGGCTTTTTCTTTCAGTTCTTGTAGAGACATAGAGGGTATTTTACTACGATTTAGGTTTGATCTCAAATTCAAGTTTTGAACGATAGAAAGAAACATCAAATTCCATAAAAAAATTAGTCTGTCCCAAAATTAGGGGTGCATTTGGTTTATTCACCCATGCAAAAGCCAAATTAACTGAGGGAAATTCACCTATTTCAGCAGTCGCAAAAAATGGCATAGCGGCTTGACTGAGATTACCTGCTAATTGGATAATTGCCTTTCTACTATCCCAGATTCCACCTAACTCAAGCCCTATTTCATAGGGTAAAACGTTGATAGTAGCACCACTATCTACTAAACCCAACACTTCTATTATTTGATCACCTTTACGTAAAATTAAGGGAAGTCTGGGTAAACTATCAAATTCATTTTGACTGGGATCTGTTGTTGAATATTTAAACCGCATAAAATTTAATCATTAGCAATAGATTGATTTAATTCTTCCATGAGGATTTTTCCAGCACCGAAGCTGTTATCAGGAGTTGCTAGGTAATATGTTTTGAATGGTTCTAAAGGAGAAATATCTTCTGTAGAGTCTAACTCTTCTGCAAGAATGCGAATTAATTTAAGTTTTTCGGATGCTGAAAGTTGTTGAATTGATGGTAGTAATTCGGTTAGTGTCATATTTTGCTTGTGGTGAGATTTATCTTATTGTATTGTAGCTGGTTTATCGAAAAGTAATACATTTAGTATGATTTGGCGATCGCACTACGGTAAGCTATTGATAAAGTGTGACATATTTTTTCAAAGTTGGGTGGAAAAACAAAACTTGTGTATCAAAATTATAATAATTCCTTATTCAGTTTGTAAATTTGCTACAATATAAAGGTATTTACAAATAAACGATACCGTATAAAAGGCTCAAACAGTATGGACGCTGAGGAACTTATAGCACTTTATGAAGAAGAAGAAAGAAATTTTCAGGGTTTAGATTTAAGTGGGACTGATTTGAATGGTGCTAATTTAAGTAGTGCTGATTTGAGTGGTGCTAATTTAAGTGATACAAATTTAAGTGATGCTTATTTAAATGATGTAAATTTAAGTGATGCTGACTTGAGTGGTGCTGATTTAAGTAGTGCTGATTTAAGTGACGCTAATTTGAGTAATGCTGATTTGAGTGATGCTAATTTAAATGATGCTAACTTAGCTCGTGCTGATTTGAGTGGTGCTAATTTAAGTGATACAAATTTAAGTGATGCTTATTTAAATGATGCAAATTTAAGTGATGCTAACTTGAGTGGTGCTAATCTAAGTGATGTTGATTTAAGTGGTGCTGACTTGAGTGGTGCTGATTTGAGTGGTGTTGATTTAAGTGGTGTTGATTTAAGTGTAGCTAAATTAAATTGGGTAAATTTCAAGAGTACAATAATTGATAGCCATACAAAATTAGAGGCAAAATGGTATTTTGTATGGCAAATCATGAATGGTAAATTGGAATCACTAAAACAAAAACCTTATTATCAATTTTGCTTATTTAATTCATTTGATCATAATCACTATGTAGGTAAAGATTTAAGTAATGCTTGCCTGAAAAATTTAGAACTCACAGAGTTAAATTTAAGTTTTTCTATTTTATATCGTGCTGATTGTAAAAATACTAATTTTACAGATACAAATTTATATTGTGCAAATTTTCATAGTGCTAATTTAAGAGGTGCAAATTTTACTAACGCTGATTTACGATATGCAATTTTAATAGATGCTGATTTAAGAGGTGCAGATTTAACAAATGCTGATTTACGATATGCTAATTTACATGGAGTGGATTTAAAATTTTCTAAAATAGAAGGAGCAAAAATATTACAATTTGATGATATATCATGTTCTTGGAATCAATTAGATGATGATCAATTTGAAGAACTTTGCTATGATATTCTTCTGAAAGAACATGACTTAAAATTAACTAATATAGATAAAATTGATAAGTCTCGCTCTCGTGATGGTGGTAGAGATATTGTATTTTCTAAAGGTGTAGATATTAATAAAAAACCTATTAAATGGATAGCTCAATGTAAATTAAAAAGTGATAAGGGATCTCTTGGAAAATCACAAGTTCCTGATATACTAGATATGCTAAAAGCACAAGAAGCTAAAGGTTTTTGTATTATGACTAGCGGTATAATTGGCGCGACTTTACACGATAGCTTAGATTCTTTAAGAGATAAAAATGGTATTGAAGTCGAAAAATGGTCATATTTGGAAATAGAAAGATTTTTAGCAGAACATCCAGAAATTAAAGCCAGATATTTTAAAAATTAATTTGATAAAAATTATCCATAAAATTAGCCTACATAGGTAGGCTTTGTTTGTATAACCCTAAATTTCAAATTTTAGGGCTAAACTTTAACCAATATATCCTATTCTTCCCTATTCCGCAATCTTTCTAACAACTCCTCACGGGATAAACTACCCAAAGACAAAAGCAACTGAGTGCGTTCAGCAATAGGAAACTTAGCAATCTTTTCCACCGCACCAGATAACTCAGCATCTAAACTACCAAACCGCCCTTCCAACAAAGAAGTTATCAATAAAAGTTGTCCTTCCTGTCTTCCTTCCTGTCTTCCTTCCTGTCTTCCTTCTTGCTTTGCTTCTTGTCTCCATTCTTCCCGTTGTTGTAAATAAGCTGGTGATAAGTTCATAATCTCTTCCTCCTCTTCTCTACTTAAATTATCTCTCAATTCTAAATTCTTGCGCCAGTCGGCTAAAATTTCTAACAAATTCTCCATAAAAGGGTTGTTTTCTGGTAAAGTCGTTAACTCCTCTACTGCTCTTTTTTGTGTTCCTCCTTTCCCTAAAACTCTTAACCATAAAGTATCCTCATTTTCTGGTAATTGATGAATCACAACTATTGCTGTTTTCAAAATATCATGCAGAAAATAAATACCCTTAACCCAATCTTCTCCTATCTCATTTGCACCTAATCCTTTAATCATGCGAGGTGAGAAAGTTGGTGTTAAAATCCATAACATCGGAAATTCTGATTCAGCAATATTTTGGTTTTCTCGTTTCGCCCTCCTGACAATATCGCCATGAACAGCATATAATTTGAGTAAACAACTGCGAATTTCTATTTCTGATGGTGGGTTACGAAAAACCTCAATTAAACATTGAGTTTTGGCGATTTTACCTAATAAACCCAAAGGTAAATTTTCCTGAGTGGGTGTAGGAAAGGGTTCAAACCAAACATCAATTTCTTGAACTTCGCTTTTCACCTTTTCGCTTTTTTTGATTGTTCCTACAGGTGTTAATAATTCCTCTAGGTATTCTTTAGCAAATTGATCGTGAGTTTGTCGAGTCATTTGATGATATTGAAAATCACATTTTTCCAAAAATCACACTAAACATGAAAAATATTGGTTTCGTAATTTCAACTACTTATTAAAATTCTTATTAAACAACTGTTTAGCCTGTTCATAAACCTGAATATCAATAACAACTATCCCATTCTCCTGAGCATAATTTTCAATCTTCTTCCGTGCAAAAGGACGCACAAAAAAAGGAATTTCTTTAATTTTCGCTTCCGCTTCCGCAGTCCATTTTATTTGTTCACTCATAGATTTTTAGGTTGTGAATGATGTGACAGATTTCGATTTATGCACAGTTACAAAAATACAGCATTTTTAATGTATTTCTTCAATCTTCTTTTTTTATTCTTTCTTCCTTTGCGCCTTTGCGTCTACCCTGCGGGATCTCCTCACGGAGATTGCGTGAGATATAAAAATATAGTTCACGAAAATCACTATAATATCGTTACCAGGTTTAACCCAGTAACGATATTTAACCAGAACTATTTTAGCATTGTTGCGCTACAGGTTCTTTAGCCAAAAATTCCTCTAACTCAGTTAAAGCCTCATCTTCAATCTTAGTCTGCATCGGACAGAACTTAGGACCACACATAGAACAAAACTCAGCCTTTTTATAAACATCATCAGGCAAAGTTTCATCATGATATTCCCTAGCTCGCTCAGGATCTAAAGCTAATTCAAATTGACGATTCCAATCAAAATTATACCGCGCTCTAGACAGTTCATCATCCCGATCTCTAGCACCAGGGCGATGTCTAGCAATATCCGCAGCATGAGCAGCTATTTTATAAGCAATTAAGCCATTACGCACGTCTTCAGCGTTAGGTAAACCTAAGTGTTCTTTAGGTGTCACATAACATAACATTGCTGTACCATACCATCCCGCCATGGCTGCACCAATGGCTGAAGTAATATGATCATAACCAGGAGCAATGTCTGTAACTAAAGGACCTAGAACATAGAAAGGAGCTTCTGAACATTCCTCCATTTGCTTGCGGACATTAAACTCAATTTGATCCATAGGCACGTGACCAGGACCTTCCACCATTACCTGTACATCATGTTCCCATGCTCTGCGGGTAAGTTGACCTAAAGTTTTCAGTTCCGCTAACTGCGCTGCATCTGTCGCATCATGGGTACATCCAGGACGCAGGGAGTCGCCTAAACTGAAAGTAACATCATATTTCTTGAAAATCTCAATGATGTCATTGAAATGGGTGTACAGGGGGTTTTGTTTGCGGTGCAGCAACATCCACTTAGCCAAAATACCGCCACCACGGGAAACAATACCTGTAAGACGAGTTTTCACTAAAGGTAAATGTTCTATCAACAAACCCGCGTGAATAGTTTGATAGTCTACACCTTGTTGAGCGTGTTTTTCGATGATGTGGAGAAAGTCGTCAGCGGTGAAGTTTTCCATTCTGCCGTGGACGCTTTCTAAAGCTTGGTAAACTGGAACAGTACCGATAGGAACAGGTGAAGCTTTGATAATAGCAGTACGAATTTCATCTAAATTACCACCACCTGTGGACAAGTCCATCACGGTATCAGCACCGTATTTAATAGATAATCTTAATTTTTCCAGTTCTTCTTGAACATCGGAAGAATTAGGAGATGCACCAATATTGGCATTGACTTTACATTTAGAAGCGATACCTATAGCCATCGGTTCTAGGTTAGTGTGATTAATATTCGCAGGGATCACCATTCTTCCCCGTGCTACTTCTTCGCGGATCAGTTCAGGAGGAAGGTTTTCCACCTTAGCGACGTGGTACATTTCCTCAGTAATTACACCTTGGCGAGCGTAGTGCATTTGTGTAACATTACCCTGTCCACGTCGCTTGGCTACCCATTCAGTTCGCATACAATAATCCTCAATATACAGCTTCCCTACGCTGGTATTACCCAGTCTCAGGTGTTAAGGGTTTGATCTCAGCTTGGCTTTCACAAGCACCCCTAGCATCAATGGAATTTTAGCATTTTAATGATCAGCAAGGGGAGGGGGTTAATATTTTTTGGTATTTTGGTATTTTGGTGTGTGAAAGTGCAATATTCCTCAATTTGGATGAAAATAGGTATAAATTTCCTGTGCTAATCTCGATCCAATTCCGGGAACTTCTGTTAATTGCTGTGGTGTAGCTTGACGGATATAATCAACGGAGCGAAAATGAGCTAGTAGTAACTTTTGTCGATGGTGTCCTAAACCGGGAATTTCATCTAATCGCGACCTTTTCAATTTATCACTTCTTTGTTGTCGATGAAAACTCACAGCAAACCGATGTGCTTCATCTCGCAACCTTCGCAATAACTGTACTCCTGGTTGTTCTGCGTCTGTTTCTAAAGGTAAAGACTCACCGGGTAAAAAGATTTCTTCCCGTTTTTTTGCTAAACTCACAACCCGTAAGTCTGCTAATAAATTTATTTCTTCTAAAATAGATACTACCGCAGATAATTGACCTTTTCCTCCATCAATCATAATTAAATCTGGCCAGTCAGAATTTCCTAATCTTGGTAATTTTGGATCTTCAATATATTTCCTAAATCTTCTGTGAATCACTTCTGCTAAACTGGCAAAATCATCAGAATGTCCAATACTCACATTGGGATTTTTAATTTTATAATGACGGTAATATTGTTTTGCTGGTAAACCATCAATAAATACCACTTGAGAAGCTACTGCATTACTTCCTTGAATGTGAGAAATATCATAACCTTCAATGCGGTGAGGTAAGTCTGGTAAATCAAGAATTGCTGCTAAATCTTCTAAGGATTTTTGATTACTATCACCCAATTTTTGCATTCTTTGTAATTCAAATTGGGCGTTTTTTTCTACCATTTCTATTAATTCTGCTTTTGTTTGTCGCAAAGGTGCAATAATATTTACTTTTCTGCCTTTTCTTTGTGTTAAAATTTCTGCTAAAATTTCCCCATCGGGTAATTCATGTTGTACTAAAATTTCACTAGGAATTTCTACACTATCTGCTGTTTGATAATGTTCTTCTAATACTCTTTGTAAAATTGCTCCTGGTTCAGCTTGGGAGTTAGCAATAAATGCTAATCTTCCGACTAATTGACCTGCACGAATTTGAAATAATTGAATGTATGCGTGTTGATTATCTGCGGCTAAAGCAATGGCATCTCTTGATACTGTATCATCAGGTAAGGATACTTTTTGCTGTGCAGTTAAGGATTTTAAACCAATAATTTGATCTCTGATTTTAGCTGCGGTTTCAAAATTCAATTCTTCCGCTGCTGCTTCCATTTGTGTTGTTAAAATATCTATTAATTCCTGAGTTCTTCCTTGAAATACCATTGCTATTTTTTGGATAATTGTCCGGTATTCTTCAGGAGAAATTAACTGTTGACAAACTCCAGGACAACGACCAATATCATAATTTAAACAAGGACGATCTTTAAATAAAGGTTGGGGTCTTTGTTTTTGGGGAAAAATGCGTTTACACAGGTGCAGAATTTCCCGTAATAAACCTGAGTCTGTGTAAGGTCCGTAGTATTTATCTTTTTTATCTTTGGGTTTTCCCAGTTGACGTTTGCGAGTAATAAAAATGCGCGGATATTCCTCAGACCAGGTAATGCAGAGATAAGGATATTTTTTATCGTCTTTTAATAAAACATTAAAATATGGTTGATGCTGTTTGATTAAATTTGCTTCTAATGCTAAAGCTTCCGCTTCCGTATCAGTGACGATAAATTCAATTTCTGTCACTAATTTAACCATCGTGTTGATGCGTTGGGTTTTATTAGTGTAGTCACGGAAATAGGAACGAACACGCGATCGCAATTTGCGAGATTTACCTATATAAATAATGCGATCGCTTTCATCCCGCATTAAATAAACCCCTGGTGCTGGGGGAATTTCTGCTAAACGGGTTTCTAGTTTCTCTGGGTTTTTAACTAATGGTAGAGTTTGATATGATACTGTCACGGCTAATGTTAGGTAATTTTACAAATAAATACCTTTCTTTATTTTAAGAAATATTTTTAATGTAACAGCACGCCAGGGAATAAATTCCCTGTCTTATAGCTAAAGTCGGTTAAAACCGACTATTTTGCAAAGATTATGGTTTCTCAAACGCTAGAATTAATAAATTCAGCAATTCTATCTACCGCAGTTTCTAATATCTGTGGTTCTTGCACCAACGCAAAACGCACATATCCTTCCCCCGCTGGACCAAAACCCGCACCCGGAGAAGCAGCTACACCAGTTTGTTTAACTAACTCTGTACAAAATTTGATAGAATTATTACTCCAAGGCTCTGGTAATTTTGCCCAAATATACATAGTTGCTTCTGGTGTGGTAACGTTCCAACCAATGCGTTGCAAGGCATTGATGAAAGCATCACGACGTTGGCGGAAAATAGCAACTGATTTTTTTACACCGTCTTGATTGCCTGTAAGTGCAGCGATCGCCCCATGCAAAATTCCCAAATATTGATTAAAATCAACGGTGGCTTTGACTTGTTTTAAAGCTTGAATTAATTGAGCGTTACCAATTGCATAACCTATACGGAAACCACCCATATTATAAGATTTAGACAAGGTGAAAAATTCAATAGAAACGCTTTTTTCAGGGTCAGCTTGTAAAATTGAGGGAACTGAGGATTTTAGATTTTGGATTTTGGATTTTGGATTGAAAGTTTCGTCCTGGGTAAATACTAAATCTACGTAGGGGAAATCATGGACTAAAACAATGTTATGCTTTTGACAAAAAGCTACAGCTTCTTGAAAGAAAGATAAAGGAGCGATCGCACTGGTAGGATTATGGGGATAGCTTAACACCATCAGCCGTGACTGAGCTAAAACTGAAGCGGGAATATCAGTCAACACTGGTAAAAAATTATTTTCTGCTTTTAATGGCATTGGGTAAATTTGCCCACTTGCTAAATAAACTCCTCCTGCATGGGAAGGATAACCAGGGTCTAATAACAAGGCAAAATCACCAGGATTGAGAATTGCTAAAGGTAAATGTGCAGTTCCTTCCTGAGAACCAATCAAAGGTAAAACTTCTGTTTCTGGGTCAACTTTAATACCGAATTTTTGCTCATACCATTGAGCAGCAGCTTGACGAAATCCTTGAGTTCCTCGAAACAGCAAATAACCGTGAGTGTTAGGATCATCAAGAGATTTGGCGATCGCATCAATAATATGATTATCTACTGGTAAATCAGAAGATCCCAGAGACAAATCAATTAATTCTTTTCCAGCAGACACAGCTAGAGCCTTAGCCCTGTCCATATCCGCAAATACATTAGCTTGTAGAGGTTGTAAACGTTGTGCAAATTGCATTTTAGTCATTAGTCATGGGTCATTAGTAATTAGTCATTGGGCAAAATCAAGTCAAAAGTCAAAAGTCAAAAAATAGGGAACAGGAAAGAGGAAAGGGAGCAAGGAGGAAAATACCTCTCTTCTGCCTCCAGTCCCCAGTCCCCAGTCCCCAGTCCCCAGTCCCCAGTCCCCAGTCCCCAGTCCCCAGTACCTGACCATTTACTAATTACTATTTAAATGCTGATCCAAAAGACTGAGTAATTGATCTTTGCTGATAACTCCCTCAGTCGATTCTAGCAGTTGCTTTTCTTTAATTAACCTGAGTGCAGGGACACCTTCCACCTGATACTGTTTCACAGTTAGGGGGTTAGGGTCAATTTCCATCTTGACAATTTTTAGGCGATCGCTGTATTTATTAGCAGCTAAACTAATCATTGGCGACATCAATTGACAAGGACCACACCAGGAAGCCCAAAAGTAAACTAATACAGGCTGCTCGGCTTTTAAAACCTCAGTTTCAAACTCAGCGTCAGTGATAGTTATTACACCCTTACTCATTAAAGTCTCCATTAGGTGGCATCTTCCAAGTTGACACACACATTACTGTATCGTAAAAAGGAGTCAGGAGTCAGGAGTCAGGAGTCAGGAGTCAGGAGTTATTTATTTTGGATTTTGGATTTTGGATTTTGGATTGTTTTTGTTAACTCCAATCTAAAATCTAAAATCTAAAATCTAAAATCTAAAATTTTCTTTCCCAGTCACCAGTCACCAGTCCCCAACGAAACAAAATCCCACAACCTTGAGGTGTGGGATATTCTCAAATGTGTTTTCTGCAAAACTTACAACTGATCTAATTGTCTTTTTAAAGCTTCCAAGTCAGCTTTTAATGGATCATCCACTGGCTCCGCAGGTTTAGCTGTGGTAGTTGGTTGTTGTGTATTGGTGGGTTGTTGTTGTGGGGGTAGTTGCGGTTGAGGTGCTGCTGGTGGTAGCATACTTGCTTTCAAAGCTGCCAATTCATCATCAACATCACTACTACCTTCTAACTGGGCAAATTGGCTTTCTAAAGTTCCACCTACTAATTCTGCTGTAGACTGAGCGCGAGCTTCTTGCATCAAAACCTTTTCTTCCATGCGCTCAAAAGCAGCCATAGCACTGCTTGTACTCATTCCACTAACCATTGAACCCAGTTGTTCCTGAGCTTTAGCAGCAGTAATTCGCGCTTTGAGCATTTCTTTCTTGGTTTTAGCTTCAGAAATTTTGCTCTCTAGCTGGATCAAATTCTTTTTCAGAGTTTCCACCTGTACAGTCTGCTGATCTAAACTGACTTTTAATACTGTAGCAGTATCATTAAAAGTTTTCTTGCGCTCTAATGCTTGACGGGCTAAGTTTTCATCACCTTTTTGCAGAGCTAGTTGGGCGTTACGTTGCCACTTATTAACTTCATTTACAGCCTCATTGTATTGTTTATCTGTGCGTTTTTGGGCAGCAATGGCTTGTGCAATACCTTGACGTAACTGTACCAAGTCTTCCTGCATTTCCAACAGGGCTTGTTCCAGCATTTTTTCTGGATCTTCTGCTTTATTGATTAAATCGTTAACATTCGCACTAACTACTCTTTTAAGCCGATCAAATAATCCCATAACTTTGTTTTTCCTTGTTTTTATGCTTGAGGTTTACGCAATTTGTTAGACAGTGAAGTTTTTTACTGTTTAATAGTTACCTATTTCAATTTAATCTTTTCAGTCTGGATTGGTTTCCTCTCTCCATTCTGAATCATCACCCTATAATTCAGCTACATTAACTCATCACATTTAACACTTTGGAGTTTTCACCTTGGAGTTTTGGTTACTTGCTGCACTGAAAGGCTATATCTCTGTCGGCTGGTTATTTACCTCCTTTAACATTTGGGTTTTCATTGCTGCCAGTTCAACATCGACATTATTATTAATAGAATTCAAATTAGCAAACCTTGTTTCCAGATTATCACTACCCAGTTGACCAATTGCTTCTGCTTGTGATTCTATCTGCAACACCTTATCTTCCATGCGTTCTAATGCACTCAGACTAGATGTAGTAGAAAATTCACTCAGCATTTCCTGAAGTTTATAGGAAGCTTGAGCAGAACGAGCGCGAGCAATGTACATATCTTTTTTAGTTTTTACTTCTGCGGTTTTCAACTCCAAACTACGCATATCCTGTTTTAACTTGTCTACTACTTGTTTTTGCTGTTCTATTTGCTCAAACAAAGCTGTAGCCGTTTGTTGGTAAGTTTGGCGTTTGGTGAGAGCTTCCCGTGCTAAAACTTCATTACCTTGTTGGAGAGCTAGTTGAGCGCGACGATACCATTCTTGAGATTGAGATTCTGCTGCAAGTGCTTGACGTTCAGTGCGTTTTTGGGTAGCGATCGCACCAGCAACTCCCTGTCTCAATTGTACCAAATTTGACTGCATTTCCAGAAAGGTTTGCTCCAAAACTTTTTCTGGATCTTCAGCACCATTCACCAAGCTGTTAACATTAGCACGAATCACCCGCAAAATGCGCTTCATCACTTCCATACTTAAATATGCTCCATTCAGGTTTTAGCAACCAGCAAGTTTAGGCTTCTTTCCATGATCAATTCTGAATTATCAATTATCAATTATCAATTATCAATTATCAATTACCTATCATGGTTTTCGTACACGGGCTTTAATGCCTTTTGCCTGTAGTTGCTGTAAACGTTGTTTTGCTTCCTCTTCAGTCTTCAACGCACCAAGATAAATATACTTTTGTCCATCTGATAAATAAGCATCAGGAACAACTTGCCGCGCACTTGCTAAAGCATTATTGCCTTGATTATCAGCCACAATATAATAGTACCCATCCGCTGATGGTTTTATTTCTGTATTCAGTCCTGGTAAAGTTTCCTTGGGCTTGGGTATAGCGGAAACATTGGGGACTGAAGTTAGTGGAACTACTGGACTTATTGGTGTTTCGATGACTATGGGTTGGGGAGTAGCTGTCGGGGTTGGTTTAACTTTCGGTGTTAAACCTATTACATCATTAGGATCTCTCACCTGTGGAAACTCACGAGCCGCCAAGTTAGGATATTTGGGGATAGGTGTGATTTCTGGTTGGGCTATAGGTGAGGGATTACTTTCCGAAACATAAGTATTTTCACTATTTTTTGAGGAGATCCGGTTAAAAAGTTGGCTCAAATGCAACTGTGGTAAAGTTCGGGGATTAAATACTACATAGCCTAAAGTTAAACTAGCTAACAGCAGCAGCATAGAACCAATACCCAACGGTGACAGTAAACTGTCGTTAGAATTACTTGATTTGTTGGTTGGTGGTTGTTCTTCTTGGAGACTTCGCAGCAGTGCTTCACTGGATTCTAAATAATCATCTGGGTGTTTGGGAGTATGATTTGCCGCTACAGGAGTTTCACCTTCAGCCTTGGGCTTTGTCGGTACTATACTACTGATAGGCTTTGACTCAGGTGGCGGTGGTGGGGTTTGTATTTTGGTAGACTGTTCGGCAGAAGACAGTGGTAAATGATTGATTTGTTCCTGTTTTTCCACATCTGAGACAGAATTTTCTAGAAAAATTGAGTTATTCTTAAATTCTGACGTTGATGGCTGAGTTGTTACCAATGTCTCAGTTATGGTATTTAACTCTTGGGATGGCTGAGGAATATAATTTTCTACACTAACTTTTTTCGTTTGCCTCACTCCATTGCGTGCGCGTCGGTATCTAGTTAACTCTTGATCCAACTGCACTTCTAAACTTCCTAGTGCTGCTGCTAGTGCTGGTTGTAAGCCAGAGGTTTTAGCGGATGAAGTACCAGAATCAATTGTGGGATTTTGACTCATTGCCAGGATGCCTTCAATATGATAGTGCTGTATGAATTTTATCAGTAAAAAATTCAAGTGACTCCTGTACGGGCGAAGTAGGGGCGAAGTAGGGGCGAAGCATTCGGAAAATAACCTGTGATCAAAATTGAGAATTGATCGCCCGAATGCTTCGCCCTTACAGGAAAATAGCGTGTTGATAAAATTGATAATTTGTTGCCCGAATGCTTCGCCCTGACAGGAAAATAGCGTGTTGATAAAATTGATAATTTTGTTGCCCGAATGCTTTGCCCCTACGACTCCTGACTCCTTAATCTCCTAGCCCATGACTTACGTCACGCTGCGGGAACACAGATAACTTTTTCAGCAAACCCAAATCTAGATGTCGTTGAAATCTGTTAATGATATTTTAGGCATTCTCCAACTGGAAGCCCAATGGCAGGAACAACCTTTTTCACGCTTGCTCAAGTGTTGGCAAGAAGTTGTTGGGGTTAAGGTTGCTGCACAAACACGCCCTTTGTCGATTCAGCGTGATGTTTTGTGGGTAGCAACTTCTAGTGCAGCTTGGGCGCAAAATTTGACTTTTCAACGCAAAAATCTACTTTTAAAGTTAAATAAAAAGTTGAATCACGAGATATCTACACCTTTGATAGATATTCGGTTTTCTACTGCCCAATGGAAACAAACACCATTACCAGACAACCCACAACAAACTTTATCACCCCAAGCACACCCCAGTTATTTGGGTGATGTAGGTGTGGGTATTTCCAAACCTGAACTTAAAGCTAGTGCTAAAAATGCTCAGACAGCTTTTGAACAATGGGCTAGAAATAGACAAGAGCGATCGCATAACTTAAACTTACCTCTTTGCCCCCAATGTCAATGCCCATCCCCACCAGGTGAAGTCCAACGCTGGGGTGTTTGTTCTCCTTGTGCCGCTAAATTTGTCATTGATCAAGCAGGAAACAAAAAATAGCCAAAATGCAACATCTAAAAGGCTCGTGTCATCCAAATCTCACTCTTTACCTTTGATCCCCAATGCGTTATAGGCAAAAACAAGTATGTGGACACTTCACTAATCATATACAAATATGACAAAAATATAAAAACATAATAAAAATTTTTTTTTCAAAAAAATACCTAAAACCCTTATTAGATAATTACTTCTTGGCTTTTATACCCATTTTGTCAGGGAACGAAAATATTAAGTGTGATAATTACCCTTCGTTCCCACTCAAGACTCAAGATTATGAAGCCAATTAACCCTTTAACATCAGCCTGTAGGTATTGTCGTCATTACCAACCAGAAGGCCGTCGTGGTGGTATGTGTCAGCAATTAAGCGCACCTGTTCAAGCTGGTTGGAAAGCTTGCTCTTTAGCGATCCCCGCCTTTGCTCCTACATGGGAATCTTTAGAAGATAATTGGAGCTTACCATTATCTAAACCTATTGTACCTATCCTACCCGTTGCAGCTAATATCAATTCCGATTTAGAAAATCTAGAATTTACAACTGTTGCTGAAACATCTGTTTCCTCATTACCAGAGATAAAAACTAAAGTTATAGTTGTTTAAGACTTGGTTACTACTTTTGGTGACTACTCTAATTATATTTTTCCCAATCAGACTGCTAAATATAACATTGGCATTGCATTTAGTTAGCTAATTTTTTGGTGCTGCAATTTTGTTTTTAATCAAGCCTTATTAGCATCGCACCTTGTGATCAGGTGCGGTTGTGAGGATGGTTAAGGCAACCAAGGAAAGTCCCGAAAATTGGGAGTCCGTTTTTCTAAGAAAGCTTGTTTGCCTTCTGAACCTTCTTCGGTCATGTAATAAAGTAAAGTTGCATTACCAGCCAGTTCTTGTAACCCTGCTTGGCCATCACAGTCAGCGTTAAATGCTGCTTTTAAACAACGTATGGCAATGGGACTTTTTTCTAATATTTCCTGCGCCCATTTTATCCCTTCAGCTTCGAGTTCTGCTACAGGAACTACTGTATTAACTAATCCCATTTCTAAAGCTTGTTCGGCATTATATTGACGACAGAGAAACCAAATTTCTCGCGCTTTTTTCTGTCCAACTATTCGTGCTAAATAACTCGCCCCAAAACCACCATCAAAACTTCCTACTTTTGGTCCTGTTTGTCCAAAAATGGCGTTATCCGCAGCTATGGTTAAATCACAAATTAAATGTAAAACATGACCACCACCAATAGCATAACCAGCGACTAAAGCAATCACTACTTTAGGCATAGAACGGATCAAACGTTGTAAATCTAGCACATTTAAGCGCGGAATCCCTTCATCATCAACATAACCAGCTTGTCCGCGTACACTTTGATCACCACCGGAACAGAAAGCATATTTTCCATCTGTGTGAGGTCCTGCACCCGTAAATAGAACTACACCAATACTAGTATCTTCACGAGCATCACAAAAAGCCTCATAAAGTTCAAAGACAGTTTTTGGGCGGAAAGCATTGCGTTTGTGGGGACGGTTGATGGTGATTTTAGCGATACCATCGGTTTTTTGATACAGAATATCTTCGTAGGTTTTAACAGTTTTCCAGTCAGTTGACATAGGGATGAGTTAACTATGGTGCTTGAGAATTTTATCAGGTATTGGTGATTGGGGACTGGTGACTGGGGTGGGGACTGGTGACTGGTGATTGGAAAAAATAACTAATAACTAATAACTAATAACTAATAACTAATAACTAAACAGACATGATATTATTTGATTATTATTGTATTCTGAAGTTGGAAAAATCCAATAGGATGATTTTATGTCTTACAGTGATTTTACTTTAGAAGCTGTTAAGAAAAACCTGAATCTCAAAATTTCTACGAGAGATAATATTTTTGCTGAATTTGCACCATTACAAATCAGTGATTATTTACAGGAAGCTTTAGCTTATAATGTTCCTTTTGCTTTGGCTAGTAATACAGAAAAATCTCGTTCTGAGATGATTATTACACCTATTTTATTGGAGTTAACTAAAAAGAAAAATCAGGAAATTAGTTTGTTTTCTGGTGTAGAATTTAATGTTGATTCTAGTCAGGGTTAAACTGGTAATTGTGATTTTATTATTAGTCGTTCTCCTGAATTTTTATTGATTAATGCCCCGGTAATTTTAGTTGTTGAAGCCAAAAATGAAAATATTAAAGGCGGTTTAGGTCAATGTATAGCAGAAATGTATGCTGCTAAATTATTTAATGAAAGAGAAGAAAATGAAATTACAGAAATTTATGGTGTAGTGACCACTGGGGAAATTTGGAAGTTTTTAAAGTTATCAGGTGAACGGGTACAAATTGATTTGGCTGAGTATTTTTTAAATGATGTTGGTAAAATTATGGGTATTTTAACGAGTGCTGTCAAGTAATTAGGTGACAGGTGACAGGTGACAGAAAAGTGTTTTGTCCAATTACCAATTACCAATTACCAATTACCAATCACTCATTACCAAACATTAAAATATACTGATTAAATTAGCTTTATGACTTTTTTTACTGTAAGAATCAGCTAAGTCAGAGTAGAATTAATCTGGCCAATTTTCTCTGGTTAAATCTCTACAAACAGGAGGTTAAATTTTGGCTAAGTTGAAAGTCGCTATTAACGGTTTTGGGCGGATCGGTCGTTTGGTACTCCGTGCGGGTATTAATAATCCTAACATTGAATTTGTGGGGATTAATGACTTAGTACCACCGGATAATTTGGCTTATCTTTTAAAGTACGACTCCACACACGGTAAGTTAAAAGGTAAGGTGGAAGCTAGGGAAGATGGCATGGTAATTGATGGGCATTTTATCCCCTGTGTTTCTGTCAGAAATCCCGCAGAATTACCTTGGGGTAAATTAGGTGTAGATTATGTTGTGGAATCTACAGGACTTTTCACTGATTATGCTGGGGCGGAAAATCACTTAAAAGCTGGTGCAAAAAAAGTTGTGATTTCTGCACCTACAAAAGATCCTGAAAAAGTGAAAACAATGGTGATGGGTGTAAACCATCAATCCTATGATCCTGCAAAGGATTTAATTGTTTCCAATGCTAGTTGTACTACAAATTGTTTAGCGCCAATTGCTAAAGTTATTAATGATAACTTTGGTTTGGCTGAAGGTTTGATGACTACAGTTCATGCGATGACTGCTACTCAACCTACAGTAGACGGACCAAGTAAAAAAGACTGGCGCGGTGGTAGAGGTGCGGCTCAAAATATTATTCCTTCTTCCACTGGTGCGGCTAAAGCTGTGGCTTTGGTTTTACCAGAGTTGAAAGGTAAGTTAACAGGGATGGCTTTTAGAGTTCCTACCCCTGATGTTTCGGTAGTTGACTTAACTTTCAAAACTGTCAAATCTACAAGTTACAAAGAAATTTGTGCAGCAATGAAAAAAGCTGCTGAGGGTGAGTTAGCAGGTATTTTGGGTTATACCGATGAAGAAGTAGTTTCTACAGATTTTCAAGGTGATGCCCACTCTAGCATTTTTGATGCAGGTGCAGGAATTGAATTAAATTCTAACTTCTTTAAAGTTGTCTCTTGGTATGACAACGAATGGGGTTACTCTAACCGTGTTGTTGATTTGATGTTGTCAATGGCAAATAGGTGATTGGGGACTGGTGACTGGTGATTGGGGATTGGGCTATTTTGGATTTTGGATTGTTTTTGTTATCTCCAATCTAAAATCTAAAATCTAAAATCTAAAATTTCTCTGCCTCCCTACCTCCCCATCTCTTCCCAGTCACCAGTCACTAATCACCAATCCCCAGTCCCCAGTATGGGCTTAACGAGGTTGCACTACCTAGACCGTTACCCCCTACTTTTTATGATGCGTCGAACCAAGATTATCTGTACTGTTGGTCCTGCTACTGCTGCACCGGAAAAGCTGCAAGCTTTGGTGGAAGCGGGAATGAATATGGCTCGGTTGAATTTCTCGCATGGTGCTTATGAAGCTCACGCTCAAACTTTTCACCATTTACGACGCATTAGTGATGAGTTAAAAAGACCCATTGCGATTATGCAGGATTTGTGTGGTCCGAAAATTCGCTTGGGGAAGTTACCACCGGAAGGTTTGATGCTGGAAGCTGGGAGTGAGGTGACTTTTCTGTTACAGGAAAAGGGGGAAAATATTGATGAACTTCCCCTACCTCTACCTACTTTATTTGCAATGATCCGACCTGGTGAACCAGTTATGATTAATGATGGTCGGGTGAAGTTAACTGTAACCAGTCGTGATGCTGATAAAATTCGCGCTCATGTGGATATTGGGGGGTTGATTTCTTCTCATAAGGGTGTAAATTTACCTGCGACTCCTTTACCTGTGAGTTCCATTACAGAAAAGGATTTGCAGGATTTACGGTTTGGGATTCAATTGGGTGTAGACTGGGTAGCGGTTTCTTTTGTGCGATCGCCCGCAGACCTAGAACCGGCAAAACGCATGATTGAAGCTGCTGGTTCTAAAATCCGTCTGATTGCCAAAATTGAACGCCCGGAAGCTGTCGCCCAGTTAAATGACATCCTAGAAGTTGCTGATGCGATTATGATTGCCCGTGGTGATTTGGGAGTAGAAATGCCCATTCACCAAGTGCCATTAATTCAAAAAGATATCACTCGTCTCTGTAATTTCATTGGTAAGCCTGTGATTACAGCTACGCAGATGTTAGAGTCGATGATTAGCGCCCCTGACCCCACTCGCGCCGAAGCAACGGATGTGGCTAATTCCATTTTGGATGGTACAGATGCGGTGATGTTGTCGGGAGAAACTGCCGTGGGTGAATATCCCATTGCGGCGGTACAAACAATGCACAATATCGCTTTGCAAACGGAAAAAGCATTGCAAGCGGGTGCTAAACATACCTGGAATCATGAAGCCGGTCGTCTGAGTGTTACAGAATCAGTTGCCCAAGCGGTTTGTCGCATTGCTTATGAAACAGGTGCTAAGGCGATTCTTTGTAATACAACTTCTGGAAATACGGCTAGATTGATTTCTAAATATCGTCCTCTGACACCAATTATTACCCTGACTTCTGAACCCATTGCCTATCGTCAGTTGGCTTTATCTTGGGGTGTAGAACCTTTGTTAATCAACCCTGTTCACCATGCAGAGGAGATGTTTACCAATGTGGTTAACACAGTGGTAGAAAAGGGTTTTGTGAAAAAAGGTGACAAAGTTGTAATTACCTCTGGAGTACCAATTGGTATGTCAGGAACAACCAGTTTAATCAAAGTGCATTCTATTGGACAGCCTATTACAGCTTGAGACGTTTAAAATAGGGCTGAGGCTGGAACTTTTCTCTTCCTGCTCAAAAATTCTCAACTTCATTCCTTCTCTTCCTTTGTGTACTTTGCGTACTTTGCGGTTAATAAATCAAAAAAAGTTGGCAACTGCACACCTGAGAGGAATGATTTAGTCAAGTAAGGTTAGGCAATTATTAAGAAAAGTTGCCAAAATCAGAATCGTATGCAAGATCAAAGAGTTTAAATAATTGGGGATTGGTAAATCCTACACCAAAAAAATTTACGGAGTATGTTATGGCTAAAAATTTACTGGAACAGTTGCGGGAAGTAACCGTTGTTGTGGCGGATACTGGAGATATCCAAGCAATTGAAAAGTTTAAACCCCAGGACGCTACTACCAATCCTTCTTTGATTACTGCGGCGGCACAAATGCCGGAATATCAAGATATTGTTGACCAAACTTTAATTAAAGCGAAAAAAGATGCTGGTACTAAGGCTACCCAAGCCGAGGTAGTTTCTTTAGCTTTTGACCGTTTGGCGGTTTCTTTTGGTTTGAAAATTCTGCAAATCATCCCCGGTCGTGTTTCTACTGAAGTAGATGCACGGTTATCCTATGATACTGATGCTACAGTGGCTAAAGCTAGAGATTTGATTGCTCAATATAAAGCTGCGGGTATTTCTAAGGAACGGGTTTTAATTAAAATTGCTGCGACTTGGGAAGGTATCAAGGCTGCGGAAATTTTGGAAAAAGAAGGTATTCACTGTAACTTAACTTTGTTGTTTGGTGTTCACCAAGCGATCGCCTGTGCTGAAGCTGGTGTCACTCTGATTTCTCCTTTTGTGGGTCGTATTCTTGACTGGTACAAGAAAGATACCGGACGGGATAGCTATCCTTCCGCAGAAGACCCTGGTGTATTGTCTGTAACCAAGATTTATAACTACTACAAAAAGTTTGGTTATAAGACTGAAGTTATGGGTGCTAGTTTCCGTAACATTGGCGAAATTACAGAGTTAGCTGGTTGTGATTTGTTGACTATTTCTCCTGGTTTATTATCAGAATTGCAAAATACTGTGGGTGAATTACCCCGCAAACTTGATCCTGCTAAGGTTGCAGGTTTATCTATTGAAAAAATCTCTGTTGATAAAGCCACTTTTGATAAGATGCACGCTGGCGATCGGATGGCATCTGATAAACTTTCTGAAGGTATTGACGGTTTTACCAAGGCTTTAATTACTTTAGAGCAATTATTGGCTGAAAGATTGGAACGTCTGGAAAAAGAAATGGTAGCTGCTGGTTAAGGATAATTATTAGATGATTTAGGTGATTTAGATCCCCTGTTTCTTGAAGAAACCGGGGATCTGTTTTTTTGTTGGCATGGGGGAAATAACCTTTGGTAATTCTGCAAAACCTTACTAGCTTTTATCGACGGATTAGATGAGGTAATTAAAATCTGTGTAATCCGTGTTCAGATGTTTTATGTTCGTATCAGCCTTTTAAATTCTAAACTTTTGCTTCCGAAGTTAATTAATAGTCCGACTTCGAGTTTATAGACTTTGAGGTAGTTTAGGGCTTGGGCAAAGTGGACATCTTCTAGTTGTTTGGTGGCTTTTAGTTCGACTAATATTTTTTCTTCAACCACAAAATCAGCGCGGCGTGTGCCGATGGGTTCGGGTAGGTTTTTGTAATATATTTGCTGTTCGATTTCTCTGGCAAAGTTTAATCCTGCTTGATGAAATTCGTAGGCTAGGGCGCGTTGATAAATTACTTCTTGGAATCCGTTACCGAGAAACTTATGCACTTCAAAGGATGCGCCGATTATTTTTTGGGTTATGTCTTCATGTTTGAGGGGCATAGTAGTTGAAACGTGGATTAGATGGGATTACGCTGATTTTAATCTGTTAGAACACGGATTTTACGGATTTTACGGATTGCGCTGATTTTGATGTCTGTCACTAAGCTGTTGTGCATTTAATTTGTATAAGTGGAACAGGCATCTTGCCTGTTAAACAAGAGTTCAGAATATTAGGATTATACAATTTAGCTGTGTAACAGCTTACCACACGCAATTTAATCCGTGCAATCTGTGTAATCTGCCTAATCCGTGTTCAAATGTTGTAGTTTCCGCAGGTTGGCTTTCTGAGCTTGAGATAATTTTGGATATCTACGCGCATACCAATTCTCAACTTCGGCTATGTCTTCGGCGTTAAGTCCATAGGCTTCAGCTACCGTCGCATGGGTAAACCAATGACGCAATAATTCCTTGTTTTGTCCTGTGATCTGTTTACCAGTTATCTCTTTACTAAAAGACGGAAAAGCACCATCTAAAACTGTCACAATCTCTTCAACAACTAATAGTTAAGTTAATATTAAAACAACCTCTGAATCACGGATTATACGGATTAAAAGATTTCACGGATTTTACTTATTTTAATCATATAACCTTCTACTAATAAAATACCTTAATAACTCTTAATCCCAGAAAATCCATGAAATCTGTGTAACCCATTTAATCCGTGTTCAAATTCATTATTTATAGATTCTGGAAGGATTTTAGAATTTGCAGCACGCGATAGAGTTCATTACTTGATCGCTTAAAAAGTGAAAAATCATCAGAAAGATCGTATTGCGATTGTTGCAGCTTCACAAACATAAAATGATCGCCGTTGGTGACGAGTGCATAGGTTGGTTTATCACCATTCGGGCTTGCTGTCATGTAGGTAAGAGCTTGTGGTACTGCCACTAAAAATGAAAAACTAGAACGCTTTGCTTCAACTAAAACTATCCATAAGTTATTATTCAAAACTAAAGCATCAATTCTTCCGTGATAAGTAACACTACCATTATAATCGTTAATCTCAACTGACTGCTCACTTCGCAAACTAAAAGGTGATTCCAGAAAACCTGCCAAAAATAGTAATGGTGAAACCATCAACAAATTTACCGTCCCCTCGGACAAAAAGCCTTGATTAATATGATATACATAAGACCCTTTGATCCGATCTAGAGTTGTTTTTTCAGTATCTTCTAATTCTTCAAAATCTCTACACCATTCCATGAAGAAGTCTGGATCATGCGATCGCCGCAGCCCTAACTTTGTCTCTACATCATGAAGCGATTGAATATTTTCTGTAACTGCAATAGTCATAAGCTTTGGGTGAAACAGTCAATGGGGATATGGTGAAAGGAATTGTGTTCAGAAAAAGCCATCTTTGTTCTATTCCTGCATAATTTTCTGTTTTTGATGCTATGGCTTTTTTGATCTGTGACAGTTGAGCAAGTCCTAAGTTGACAATTTCATAGACAAAACTATACTTATATTGACAAAAATCAATATATTTTTAGGAAAAAATCAACTACTTGATATATAATACG
>NZ_JACJPT010000170.1:0-7400 GCF_014696195.1 Sphaerospermopsis sp. FACHB-1094
GGTTTTGAAGGGTATACCGGAAAAAGTGTGCATTTTTTGGGATTTCAAGAGATGGCAAAGAAATTTTCAAATCTCCTCCTGACTCCTGACTCCTGACTCCTATGCCCTCACGGAAAGACTTTCTCAGCAACCCCTAATTAGTTATCAATTTCCAAATTCAGTATATAGCGTCCTAGTTGTACCTTTTCTGACCACAATTCATAGTCAAGTCGCAGATGTTCTGGTAATTTTTGTCCGGTAAGATCTAAGCTATTAGTAAAGTTACGTAAACAAATAGGCTTGTGTGGTTGCAAAGATTCATTAGGCAACCAATAACGACTAATGCCATAAACGCCCTGTTCCCAGAAATGTCGGTAACTTACTTGAGTGTTACCTTGCATAGTCATAATGATTCGGTAAGGTGAAATTTCCAACCACAAAATTCTGGGACTTGTGGGGATTTCAACATTTTTTTTAGTTTGAGGAACAGGATTTTCTCGACTGCTTAAATTTCCTACTTCACAACTGATTAAAGGTGGTGCAGTCAATAGTAAGTGAAATCTGTCAGTATCTTTTTGATATAATGTTCCAGAAGTTTCCACTACAGACCAAACTGGTAAGTCAGTGGAAATAATTGATAAACAAATAGGTTTGCGGTGATGAGTGAGCATGGGAACGATAAGTGATAGAAGCAGTTGAATAAAATCAAACCAACACTAGGTGTTTTAAAAAGTTAGTTTAAACAACTAAATAGTAAAACCTGATTCATATTAACCGAATCTACTAATTTGTTAATCTACACAAATCAAGATGCAAACGGCTAGGATTGAAAGCTAAAACCCGAAAACAATGTTTTTTCTGGCTAGAATCAGTCTGTGGATCAAGGTTGTGAATATTTTTATCAAGATTGAAAAAAATGCTAGTCTAAACTAGGGCTGATTGGATTGGGTTGCGGACAATAAAAAGCGGTAGGATACTAGGAAGGAATTAACCAGTGGCTGCATTAGATGTCACTGCAAAATTTCCGGTCTATTCAAAAGCTAGTGTATCCTAATGTTGGCTGCTATTATAACATTACAAACTCAAGAAAACGCTTCTCAAAACTTAATTATTCAGCGTCCTCCCTCTGGACTGTCTCTACAAGGTCGTATCAGTATTCCTGGGGATAAATCTATTTCCCATCGGGCTTTGATGTTAGGTGCGATCGCTGAAGGTGAAACTGAGATTCAAGGACTGCTTTTAGGTGAAGATCCCCGCAGCACTGCTCACTGTTTCCAGGCGCTGGGTGCGGAAATTTCGGAATTAAATACCCAGTTGGTGCGGGTTAAAGGTATTGGTTTAGGTAATTTCCAAGAACCAATGGATGTGTTAAATGCGGGTAACTCTGGTACAACTATCCGGTTAATGTTGGGTTTGTTAGCTTCCCATCCAGGGCGGTTTTTTACGGTGACAGGTGATGACTCTTTGCGATCGCGTCCTATGTCCCGTGTTGTTAAACCTTTACAACAAATGTCCGCTGAAATTTGGGGTCGTAACAGTAATACTTTAGCACCTTTAGCAGTTCAAGGACAAGCACTCAAACCGATTCATTATCATTCACCCATTGCTTCAGCGCAAGTCAAGTCTTGTATTTTACTTGCAGGTTTAAACACAGAAGGGAAAACAACAGTCACCGAACCCGCTTTATCAAGGGATCACAGTGAACGGATGTTAAAAGCTTTTGGGGCAGAATTAAGTATAGACCCGGAAACTAACAGCGTTACCGTGACGGGAAATGCGAAATTATACGGGCAAAAAGTTGTTGTTCCTGGTGATATTAGTTCTGCGGCTTTTTGGCTAGTTGCGGGTTCTATTGTTCCCGGTTCTGAGTTGGTGGTGGAAAATGTCGGTGTTAACCCCACCCGCACGGGAATTTTAGAAGCTTTGGCTATGATGGGTGCAGATATCCAGCTAGAAAATCAGCGGGAAGTTGCAGGAGAACCGGTTGCAGATGTGCGGGTGCGTTCTAGTCAGTTAAAAAGCTGTACCATTGCTGGGGATATTATACCGAGATTAATTGACGAAATTCCCATTTTAGCGGTAGCTGCGACGTTTGCCCAAGGGACAACTATTATTAGAGATGCGGCAGAGTTGCGAGTTAAAGAGAGCGATCGCATTACCGTAATGGCGCAACAACTCAATAAAATGGGTGCAAAAGTGACAGAATTACCCGATGGGATGGAAATTACTGGTGGTACTGCTTTGGTGGGTGCGGAAGTAGACAGCCATACAGATCATAGAATAGGTATGAGTTTAGCGATCGCTGCTCTTAATGCTAGTGGAACTACTACCATCCACCGTGCTGAAGCTGCGGCTATTTCTTATCCTAATTTTACCAGCACTTTAAAGGAAGTTTGTCGGTAAATTTGACAGGGGATTTTCGATTTTCCCCTGTTTTTTTAATCAAATAAAAGGTTTCGCGCAAAGACGCAAAGGAGCAAAGAGGAAGATTGAGGTTTTTGATTACTCGTCTGTAAAATAGTCTGAATCTATTTTTTTAATCTCGTAAATAGAGACAGTTGATACACCGACATGATTATCAATCATTAATTGAGCTAATTCTTGTCCATCTATTAAAACAATCTTACTATCTATTATAGATACATATTCTCTAGCATCTTGAGAAAATTTAGAAGTGGTGATAAAAACACCTTTTCTCGCTCTTTGTCCATGTAAAGCACCGACAAATTTTTGAATTTCCGGTCTACCAACAACTGTATTATCCCATCTTTTAGCTTGAATGTAAACAATATCTAAACCTAATTTATCTTCTTTAATTATTCCATCAATTCCCCCATCACCAGCTTTACCAATTGCTCTCCCTGCATCACGTCTTGAACCACCATAACCCATTTTTACCAGTAAATCAACTACCAATCTTTCAAAAAAATCAGGTGAACAACTTTTGACACGGTTCAATAATTCTAACTCTAATTCTTTTCTAATTTTTTGATAACCAAACTCTATGGATTCTTGGGGTGTAGTTTCCAAAATTTCTGAATCTTCCATAATTTCTGACACTGATTTATCATTATCTTTTTTAATAGTTTTAAATTCTATAAATTCGGGAAATTGATTAAGAAACTTGACATTAATTTCAGGGTTATTTTGCTTTAAAATTTCTTTTCCCCTGTTAGTAATTTGGAAAAATCCTCTTTTGGGAGACTCTAATAAACCCGCTTTTTTTAAATGAGTTCTCGCCCATCCTACCCTATTATCAAAAACCGCTTGTTGTCCACTAGATAATAATTCCTTTCGTTCCTCATCACTCAAATTAAAAACATCAGCTAAAAATGTAATAGCATCTCTTAAAGAATGTTCCTTTCCATCACCAGCATATTGGAGTAAAGGAAGCATAACAGATTGAAAATCAGGAATAGACATTGTTGTTTATAATAAATCTACTATAATTTTTATACCACACTCTTGCGCTCTTCTCTAGCGATCGCTGCTCTTAATGCTAGTGGAACTACGACTATTCACCGTGCAGAAGCGGCTGCTATTTCTTATCCTAATTTTACCAGCACTTTGGTAGAAGTTTGTCGGTAAAGGGAATAATATTAAAATCCCACTACAATAATCCTATAGGGGTTTAGCAATGCTAAACCCCTACCCATAGCTATGTGATCAGCAATAATGTTAATATAATAATGGATTTATTGCAGGAGCTACAAATCAATGACTCAAGTAATTGCTAAAAAATCCTTATATGAATCTGATTATTTACATTGGACTCAAGAGACTATAGCTAAATTAAAAGCTAGGGACTTTGAAAATGTGGATGTTGAGAATTTGATAGAGGAGATTGAGGATTTGGGGCGATCTTATCGGGATGAATTAGAAAGTCGTTTGGATGTATTATTATCGCATATTTTGAAACGATTATATGTTCCTTTAGTAAATGATTACAATGGTTGGGAAAGAACTATTAGAGAACAACGTAAACAAATTAAACGACGTTTAGCAAAGTCACCTAGTCTTAAAAATTATTTGCCTGAAATTTTTGACGAGATCTGGCAAGATGTACTCAAGGAAATCCGAGAAGATTATCCACAGTATGAGTTTCCTGATTTATGGCAGTTTGATTGTGATATTGACACATTATTAAATGACATTTTTTGGAGTTAAATATTTTGAAGTAGTTAGCGATACTTACGGTAAGCTACCACTAACCCATCTCTCCACCTCACCAAACAGCGATCCATCTCCTTCATCCCAAAAAATCGCACCTTCAATATCTCAATAGACATCTCCGAAAATTACATAAGCGTAACCTGAAACCCATTCGTAGGGACAATTCATGAATTGTCCCTACATCTTTTTCGGAGAGGTCTATTACACTCTTTCTCTCTTCTCTGCGTCTCTGCGCCTCTGCGTGAAATAAAATCTATAATATAGACAATAAAAATCTACAATTACAATATAACTTACAATCTTATGAATACCCCCCATCGTCCGCAAATTCTCAAACCTACTGAAACCTACACATTTCGTAAATACTTTGATTTAAGATTTGCACCTGCGGACATTTTACAAGAACTAGGATCAACCTTAATCAAAAGTAATATTAATTTCCCAACCACTAACAATCAAATTACTAGACTAAATGACTTAAAAGAAAGATTAGAAGAAGCAATTCAAAGAGTCAGTTTAACTAGCGAAGCTGCACGCAGAGAAGTATTAATTGCTCCTATTTTATTAGAAATTGCCCACATTACCCAAGCAACAATTAATATAGAATATCCCATAGAAATAAATCAATTTTTGCGAGGTGACTTAGATTATTACCTGCAAACTCAACATCAAATATTAGTGGTAGAAGCAAAACAAGCAGATTTAACAAGGGGTTTTACTCAACTTGCAGTAGAATTAATTGCAGTAAATGAATGGATATCAACAGATGAACCAATATTATATGGTGCAGTCACTACAGGGGATATATGGCAATTTGGCAGTTTTCAACGTGATACTAGAATCATAACTCAAGACTTAATGTTATATCGAGTTCCCACCGACTTAGAAATATTAATGAAAATTTTAGTAGGGATTTTAGCATAAGATCCCCGACTTCTTAATTTTATTAACAGAAGTCGGGGATCTTAAACTTTACTCTTTCACCTTCGGTTTCACAGTGGAAGCAACATGAAGTTCTTTCAACTGTTTACCATCCACACCAGCAGGTGCATCTGTTAACAAACAGCGTGCTTGTTGCGTCTTCGGAAAAGCAATTACATCACGAATTGATTCTTCTCCAGCTAACAACATTACCAAGCGATCTAAACCATAGGCAATACCACCGTGAGGAGGTGTACCATATTCAAAAGCTTCTAACAAAAAGCCGAATTTATTTTGTGCTTCCTCAGTAGATAAACCAATAGTTTCAAACACCTGAGATTGCACTTCTCTTTGATAAATTCGCAGACTGCCACCACCCACTTCAAAACCATTTAAAACCAAGTCGTAAGCTTGAGCGCGGGCGGTTTTCAAATCATGCAAATCATCGGGATGGGGTGCGGTAAATGGGTGATGTAATGCTTCTAATCTTTTCTCATCTGCATTCCATTCAAACATCGGGAAATCTGTAATCCACAGAAAGTTATTTTTCCCTTCAGGAATTAAATTAAATTCCCTAGCCACAAACTGACGCAACCGATCCAATGTTTTATTTACTGTTCCTGTATCAGCAGCAGCAAATAATAATAAATGACCGTCTTTTGCACCAGTTCTAGTTAAAATTTCCTGCTTTTGTTCCGGTGTCAAATTATCTTTAATCGCGCCAATGGTGTCAATTTCTCCATTTTCCCGCACGCGAATATAAGCTAAACCTTTAGCTCCTGCTTCTGCTGCTTCTTTGAAAATGTCTCCACCTGGTTTAATGCGAACATTTGAAATGGCATCATTACCGTTAGGAATAGGCAGAATTTTCACAATTCCACCTTTAGAAATGGCATCATTAAAGACTTTAAAACCGGAATCTTTTAAAACATCGGAAACATCAACTAATTCTAAACCGTAGCGGGTATCTGGTTTATCACTTCCGTATTTATTCATCGCATCTTTATAAGTTAGACGCGGAAAAGGACGGGGTAAGTCAATATTTTTGACGGTTTTGAAGATGTGACAAACTAATTTTTCGTTGAGTTCTATTATTTCCTCTTGAGACATGAAACTCATTTCCATGTCTAACTGGGTAAACTCTGGTTGTCTGTCTGCACGTAAGTCTTCATCACGGAAACATCTCGCAATTTGATAGTATCTATCCATCCCGGATACCATCAATATTTGCTTGAATAGTTGCGGTGACTGGGGTAAAGCGAACCATTCCCCTTCATTAACGCGACTGGGAAGAATATAATCACGCGCACCTTCGGGGGTGGAACGGGTAAGTACGGGTGTTTCTATTTCTATGAAACCTTCGTTATCTTCTAAATAACGACGCATTGCTTTCACGACTTGGTGACGTAACTGCATATTTTGCGCCATGCGATCGCGTCGTAAATCTAAATAACGATATTTTAACCGCAAGTCTTCCCTCACATTTTCTGTATCTGCGGTGGAAACCTGAAAAGGTAGCTGTTTACGCACAGCGTTGAGGATGTGAATTTTATCAGCGTAAATTTCTATTTCACCAGTAGGAATACGAGGATTTAAAGATTCTGCGGGGCGTTGGGTAACTCTTCCAGTAATTTCTACAACGTATTCATTACGTATGGTGTTAGCCAGTTCGTAGGAGTCTGGGGTGCGTTGAGGATCGCTGACAATTTGCACAATACCAGAGCGATCGCGTAAATCCAAGAATATCACACCCCCATGATCGCGGCGACGGTCCACCCAACCGTATAATGTTACAGTTTCTCCAATATGCTCTTGTCGGAGTTCGCCGCAATAGTGAGTTCGCATAGTAATTTAGTTCTTTTTTCCGGGCTGTTAGTAAATGTTAAGGCTTTCCTATTATCTAGCATTAACAGTCATTGTATTCATTTCTGGTTAAGAAAAAACGGCAAAAATGCTAAACTGGTTAGTTGAGGTCAGGATTAAGAAAGACCGTAATTATCGTAGCACTGGCAATCAAACCGAAAGCCAGATTAACCAGTGACTGGGTAGCTTGCCTGTATACCTCAAATTTCTCATTTGATTTTGCCACATCAGCTTTCAATTCTTCGAGTGAATTTAAGATTTTTTCTTGAAACTCTTCTTGTGACATTTTATTGATCTCCTTAGTTAAGGATTTTGATATGGGTTTAATAGACAGGAGTTCAGGAGTCAGGAGTCAGGAGATAAAAATTTTCCCCAGTCCCCAGTCCCCAGTCCCCAGTCCCCAGTCCCCAGTCCCCAGTCACCAGTCACCAGTCACCAGTCACCAGTCACCAGTCACCAGTCCC
>NZ_JACJPT010000171.1:0-7280 GCF_014696195.1 Sphaerospermopsis sp. FACHB-1094
AAGAAATTTTCAAATCTCCTCCTGACTCCTGACTCCTGACTCCTGACTCCTATGCCCTCACGGAAAGACTTTCTCAGCAACCCCTAATTAACCACGCACCAAAGCCGGCTCTTTAACCGATTGCAGCAGTTCAGTATAAAGTGAATCCAACTGACTCGCCACACCATCCCAACTAAACTTACTCATTACCCGTCTCTTACCCGACTTACCCAACTCCGCACGCCATTCAGAATTACCTAAAATTCTATCAATAGCATTACTAAACGCTGCTACATCTTGAGGTGGTACTAACAAACCAGTATTTTCATTCACCACACTAAACTGAAGTCCACCCACATCACTAGCGATCACCGGTGTACCACAGGCCATAGCTTCCACTGCCACCAGTCCAAAAGGTTCATAATGGCTAGGAATCACGCACACATCAGCCGCAGCGTAATAAGTTGGCAATATTTCCTGTTTCAACAACCCAGGGAAAACCGTACACTCACCCATCCCCAACTCGTTAACTATTCCCTCAATGCGATCGCGTTCTCTACCATCGCTATTACCTGGTGTACTTCCCCCACCAATAATTAACTTCAGGTTTTTATCACCAAAAAAATGCGACTCCCGCACCGCACGCACCAAAGTTTCTATCCCCTTCCGTGGATCAAAACGTCCCACATATAACACCACCTTAGCATCTGGCTCAATTTCTAATTTAGCTCTAGCAGTTTCTCGATCCACAGAACCAAAGCGGCGAATATCTGTACCACAAGGAATAATATCAATATTTCCTTGTTGAGAAACCAATGTTTTCATGTGTTGTTTTTCCTGTGGACTTGTAGCCACAATTTTTTCTGCTGTTTCTAAAACTTCTTTTTCTACAGCTAAACGTTGACTAGCAACCAAAGGAATATTTTCTATGGTGTTGTATTTGACGATACCTAAAGAATGATATGTATGAACCTGTTTACTTCCTTGGATTTGTTTTAACTGCAAACCTACCCAGCTAGATAGCCAGTAGTTAGTGTGAACCAACTCATATTTAAATCCGTTTTCTTTTTGAAATTTTAATAACTGTTCTACAAATTCTGGCAAATATTTAAATCCGTTATCTCGTGGTACAAATTCCACTGGTCCTGCTGTTAACCGAATGGTTCGACAGCGGGAATTATGTTGAACAATATCTTCTTGTTCAACACTTATTTTCCGGCTAAACATATCAACCTGCCATCCTAGTTGGGATAGTGCTTCACCCACTTGACGGACATATACATTCTGTCCTCCAGCTTCCTCTCTTCCAATTTCAATCGCCGGATCACCATGGACTGAAATCAAAGCAATGCGTTTGTTACTGGTAGAGTTCATAAGTTGTGTGTTGCTGATTATCACAAGGTAGTTTGGGTTTCCAAGTTTACGCTGTTCACGCTTACCTGAATTCTTTAGAAACTTTGATTAATCTTTATTTTAATTTATAAATGATGATTTCAGGGGTAACTTTTCATCAAATTCACGTATTTTTGTATATTAATATTCAATACCTTTGATAGATTAAATTATATTTTTTTAATACTAGTAAAAAAATATTAATGACATATCAGACATTAATTAATGCAAAATTAATGCTTAATGCGCCGATTAACAATCATAAAATACGTGAAATTTAAATATTTTTATTCACTGATTGAAATTATTTGTTTCCCCCATAAAACAATTATTAATTACTGTTGAATTGACAATTTCGTTTGGCTTACACATCTTTCATACTCACAATCTTTTTTGGTGAAATTACTTTTTTTAAACTACAGTATTTAAAATACAGTATTGACTTATACTATTATTATGAATTATTTTTTTTTGTTAAATAAGCTACAGTTTTGTAAAAAAGTTACAGCAGGGGGGCAGAAGGCAGTTCACAGGGGTAGGTTTTTAATATTATCTGTTAAGGCAGGACTAGGAAGACAAGGTGGGAAAGTAGACAAGGAAGATTTTATACGGACAATGGTCTTTTTGTTACCAAGAGAATATGATTTTGTACGGTTTTCCTCCCTTGTCACCTTGTCCACCTTGTCCCCCAAGTCTTGCCCTTGTGAGGGGGGCAGGGGGCAGGAGTTTTTTATGTTGGATTTTGGATTGTTTTTGTCAACTCCAATCTAAAATCTAAAATCTAAAATCTAAAATCTTTCTCCCCAGTCCCTATTCCCCTTAATAAAATTAAGCAGTGCTGAAGCCAGATTTAGCTTTCAACACTGCTTAATGCCTCTGTTATTGTTGGTTGTTTGCACAAAAAACAGTCCACGAGGGCTGGTGATTTCAGAGAAATTTAGTAGCCTTAGCTACAAGAGAACAACCAAAAATTAAAAATCTCCATCATTTGTGATATAGCTGTAGACAAAGTAGTTAGGACATCAATTCATCATGAAAATCCCACCAGCAGCGAGTTTTACTCCTGACTACTGACTCCTGACTCCTGCTATATTTGTGATTTTTAATTTTTAGCACTGGACCTGGAGGATCAGGAGCCGGCAGCAGCTAACATTTGTTTGAGTTGTTCTAACTTATCAGCCCAACGGGGATCTGGACGAATTGCGTCTGAATCAGCTGTGGTAGCTGTCTCACGAGATCCACCACCACCACGGCGAGACTTTTTAGATGCTTTTTCACGGCGTTCTTTGTTGGTATTAGGTACAGGAGTGCTACTACCTTGACTAGCAGCTTTGGGCGCTTGTTCTTCACCTTCATCACCTTTAGTCCGGGGTAATGCCTTTTCTAGTTTAATGGCAGCATCTTTAAACAATTGACCATTATATTTTTCAATAATTTGGTCTGCTTGTTCATCGTTGTTAACTGTTAAAAATCCAAAACCACGACATTTACCTGTTTTGCGGTCTTTAATCAGTTTAGTAGTGACAGCATCGCCTTCAGCCGCAAATACAGCTTGCAATTCTTGACGATCAATTTCTTCTTTGGGCAAATTACCTATGTATAGGCGAACGGACATGAACTATACCTCCAGTGTGGAAATGAAAATGACAAAACAAAAACATTGACTTGGCTTTGGCTTCTAAATAGATGCTATTAACAAAAATCGCCATAAACCAATTTTTTAATGCCAACTATCAAACTATAGTTTCAAACTACATGAACATACAGCGGGAGGCAGGAGGCAGGAGGCAGGAGGCAGGAGAAAACTGGCTTGGTGACTGCCTTTAAACTTAAATGCTGGACTTCATTGATCTGCAATCTGCTATACATTTATATCATGTTGTTTGTTCGTAGGGAATCACCCCAACAGGGAGAACTATAACGCCCCTATCCCTTGGCTAAAAGTTGGCTAAAAGCTGTCGGGAATATTTTATATTAAAATATTAAACTACCATTAACATCAACAATTTAGATGTTTGTTTACGAGCCGGTAGTAAAGATTTTAATTTAGCTTTTTGTTGATTGTAATAACGATTAATTGACTTGATAATCTGCCCTTTGATTATAACTTGCACAAATCTAGGTTGGTTAGCAGTTAACGCTGCTAGGTTATCTCTGCCTACATTAATCGCTGCAATCGCATCTTGTTTTAAGTCATAATCTAACTCCTCTTTTTCATAAACAACTTCTACCACATCATGGTCAATATTGGGTACATTCCTGACTCGATGCAGACAGAAATAATCTACAACAGTAGGAATGCAAATATGGTTTGGTGATAGATGAATCAAGTCTGCTTTCATTTTAGATTTACTCACGATCTGATCAATATAAACTAATAACTGTCTGCTCTTTTCTTGGTGTTGATATTTGAGTAATTTGTCTATGCCTAAAAATTCTGGTTTATTTTCTTTATATATCTTAATTGCTGTGAGCAAGTTTAACAAATTGAAATCTAAACCTAATAAATATTTTTTTACTACTTGAGTAGATAAAGCTAGGTCAGCTTGAAAATTCTTTAACTGTTTTTCTAGGAAATTAACATCCAGATATTTATGCTTCAAAATAAAACTTTGGTAAATATAAAAGTTAGCATAACTGTATAAGTTTTTAGCACAAAAGCATAAATCATCAATCTCCTGTTTATGGGGATAACTTTTTTGAATAATATACCGCTCAATTATTTGCATGATAATCTTAACAATATGCTTATATATACTAAACAAGGACTATAACCCAGTGATTACTCACACTAATAAGTTTTGTAACCCTAATTGCTGTGCTACTAAATTTATGAATATTAATGCTCATGTTTGTTTATAGATTGGGCGCAATTTTCCAATACCGTTTTTTGTGAGGATGATGCTTATTTAAGACTAAACCGCTAGTATGACCAGCTAATACCATTTTAATTCTCAGGATTCCAAATTTAATAGTTAATAGTCCACTACAGTAAATGAATTCTTTCCAGCTTTAACCCACAGGACAAAATACCATCTCTTAACATTATCATGGTATTGCCTACGTAGCTAGTTCAGCACTCACATTTTTGCAGATTGCATTATAGCATTATAGCATCGTAGTATACAATACATTTTTGCACAAGGGGATTTTTGGAAACAAAAACCAGCCATCGGCTGGTCGCTTTCCTGCTGTTTTGGAAGGATTAAGGGGGATGGAATATTAGCAGTAGCAGAATTACTAACTAAGTTGGGTGACTGAGTTAGGTCAGTTGCTATTAATTTCATGAACAAATGTAACATTATTGAGTTCAAGTTTGCAACGTTTGTTTACATTTCCTGGGTTTTGAAGGCGGGAAGTGCCATTATCTGGCTAGAGATTGGGCTGTTAGCATTATATAAGCTCCCCAAGCTTGGGCGATGACGGCTAAAACAGTGGAAAAAATGGGATGGGGACTATTAATAATTGTGCCATTTTCAGTTTCTAGGGTTTGAATGTCGATCCAAGGTGTTACCCCTCTTCGTAACCAACCTGTAACGATAATTTGCCTACCTATCAATTCTTGGGGTGTGGTTTTGAGTTCTAACCCAGGAATATGATGTAGCTTCACTAAACCGATGCTGGACTCTAAAATCAGGTCTTGGGCTAGACAGTTGCTAGTACCTCGACGACCTAACAGTTTACCAGTAATACGGACGCTGACGCTATCCAGTGGCAAAACCGAGGGGTTTGTTAATAGCTGCAAAATTTGCTCATCACTGTCTAAGCTCAAAGATTTGATTTCTGGGAAAAAGGCATTTAGCCGCATGACTGTACCAATGCTAAAGCCTATCATTAAGAATCCTGTCACAAATGACCAATCATCATAAATCCATTTCAGGTTAAATAAATGCAAGGTGTATGCACTTTGCCAAGCTAACCAAAACAGTCCTGCTAATGTCAAACCTAAAGGAATGCCCAAAAAGGGGGCAATTTGTAATAAGAAAGATTGTGGTTTAACTTGCAATAACTCTGGATGGATAAAATGTAGTTCTGTTTCTAAATGCCAATGACGAGCAATTTTACACAAACGTTGCAGGCGATCGCCCAATAAAGGATGACTATTATTAATAGTAAACCATTGCCGATAAGGATTGCTATTTTCCCATATTAATAATGATTCCCAAGGTAAATGACCTGCAAGGCTACCTAAACAGAGGCTGTGTTGAAAATCTACTGGGGCTAAAATATTCAAGCTTTCTAATTGCGGACTGGTATGTTCTTGTTTTTTGATATCATCAGCAATACCAATGGTAATTTTCAGTAAAGCACGAATTAACCCATTAGGATTACCTGTAATTTCGGCAGCTTGGCGATCGCTGGCATAAAGGCGAAACCGCGCATTCAGCAAAGTTGTACCCGTCAATAAACACCAAATACCATAACTCAAACCCGCCAAACCTGTAGCAGTCCAGCACCAAATTTTCTGCTCACTTTTATTTGCCAAAGTTGAGGCTTGCTGATAAAGTTGATAAATCGGTAAAGTCACCAACAAAGCCAAAGACATCACCCCAAAATCCCAACGGTTAATCTGTCCTAAACCTAAAGCATAAATAGTAGCTATTTCATCATCTGTAAGTTTTGCTAACAGTCCTTGACTAACAACAATTCTGGCGTTACGAGGTAGATTACCATAGGTGAACATCATCGGTGCTGCTATTGGTAAAATCTGGAATGTGGGAACAGTCCAACGTTTTAGCTGACAAGTACGTTGTGTGATCCTCACTGCTTCCCGACTATAGGTATACAAAATTTCTTTAGATAACGGTTGTTGCTGATAAAATTCTGTTAGTAACCAATCTAACAACCAAGGAGACAGCACCAACAACACCAACAACGGGACTAATATTAAGGTAGTAAAATCACTATATAAAAATGGCAATGGACTAACATAAGGAAGTTTATCTAAAATCTGATTGGTTAAAGTCATTACCAACTCTAACATGGCGCGTAATACCCAAAACAAAGCCATGAAAGTTGCTAAAGCTAATAGTCGGGAAGGAATTAAGTTATATTTACGGAGAGGTTGCCATACTTTTGCACGTCTAGCTTGTCGCCAATAAATACTGGTTGTTTCTGTGGTACGGTAGATGTTATTAGTAGATTTTTTTGATCCACTTGCTTGTGGCTTAGTGATTTGAGTAGAATTGACAATATTGTGTGATTGATGATGTGATTTTGATTTGAGTCTTTTTTGTCGTTTAGTTAAATGTTCAAGTGCAACTTTTGCCCATTCTTGAACTTGGGAATTATCACTTTCAATTAAATTTCTACACAAGGCGATCGCCTTTGATATTTCCCCTGTGTGTGCATAAGACATCACTAAACCAACCAGTGCTTGCAAACGGATATCGCTGTCTTCTGGTTGATTAGCAATAGGCAAAAGTTGAGTTATTGCCGCATAGTAATTTCCCTCTTTGAGAGCAGCTAAACCCGCCTCCAAAGAGGATTTTTCAGATGAAAGCATAGAATTTTTTTTACTCCAATTTCTTCTAGAACACCGATTCATTAATCCTAAGGGCGAAGCATTCAGACGGAATATGAACTGGTTTCAGCGATAGGTTATCACCCGAATGCTTCGCCCCTACCAGGTAACAAGAGATTACCTTTCAGACGGAATATGAACTGGTTTCAGCGATGGGTTATCACCCGAATGCTTCGCTCCTACCAGGTAACAACAGATTACCTAGCATTACTGAATCGACGCTCTAGGTAAGACCGCTATCTAATTAGAAATTCAACAAATAGATGGGAGTTCCTGAATAAATTCAGAAGTCAGGAGGAGAGGACTGGGGACTGGGGACTGGGGACTGGGGACTGGGGACTGGGGACTGGTGACTGGTGACTGGGGACTGGGGACTGGGGACTGG
>NZ_JACJPT010000172.1:0-7223 GCF_014696195.1 Sphaerospermopsis sp. FACHB-1094
GCGTCTGGCTAAGGCGTGAAAGTCTACTGAGGGATAACTGCTCCCATGCTCCCGTTGAAGTAGAAAGTAAAGTCTAGTTTTGTCTAGGTTTTATATAGCAGAACAATTAACTAAAAATACTCAGTTGCAAATTTTGGGATAAAGTTTCCATCAAGGTCAGACCAGCTACAGAATTACCTATACTATCTAAAGCAGGACTGTAGCTGGCTATAGCTCCTTGATTTGGTACTATTGCTATCAAAGCCCCACTTATACCCGATTTCATGGGTAAACCAATTTTGACTGCATACTGAGGAGAAGCTTCATATAGTCCACAAGTTAACATTAAAGCGTTAACAATTTGGCGATGTTGGGAATTTATAAAACTACTTTTACAGGCTAATAATTTTCCTAATTTCGCTAAATCTTCCACAGTACCAGAAATACAGCATATTTGCTCATAAGTGTCAAGAGCCAATTCAATATTTTCAATGTGTTGAGTTTGGTAGAGATATTGAGCGATCGCCACATTTACCTGAGAACGAGTAGCACGCACGGAAGCCAACATTTCTACATCTAAATATAGTTGACTACCGGCTAATTTATTCAACCACTGACAAAACAACTGAGTGCGATGATTTCCATTTTTACCTGGTAACTTATCAGCTAAAGTAATAGCACCACTATTAATCATTGGGTTGCGGGGATGTCCATGATCAGCTATTAACTGTTCTAAAGAATTAAAAGGCATTGCTGAAGGTTCAACACCAACCGAGTTTAAAACATTTGCCGTTCCTAAATGTTCCAACAGATATAGTAAAGAAAAAGGTTTAATCACACTCATTAAAGGAAATATACAAGCGTTATCTCCTAAAGTGTAATTTTCTCCTGACTGACAATAGATATGAACAGCAACCCAACTAGGGTTAGCTACAGCTAAAAGGGGTATCCGTTGCATCACACTTCCTTGTGTTGCTTGGTTTTTCCCTTGCTGAACCCAGAGAGATAAATTATTTATATTGATGTCTTGAAGTTTTACCAAAACGCTGATCTCAATCTTAAAATCTACAATAATCTTCTACAATAATCTAAAATTACTATGATTCCTCGTGTTAGAGCGCCAGAATTACCAGAAAATTACCCTTGGTTAAATACAGATAAACCCTTATCTCTAAAAGCACTCAGAGGGAGAATTATCATTTTAGACTTTTGGACATACTGTTGTATTAACTGTTTGCACATATTACCAGACTTAAAATATTTAGAACGTAAATATCAAGAGATTATAACAGTTATTGGTGTTCACTCTGGGAAATTTGACAACGAGAAAGAAATTGAAAATATCCGTCAAGCGATATTGCGTTATGACATTGAACATCCGATTTTAGTTGATAGTGATTTTCGCGTTTGGGAACATTATACTATCAAAGCTTGGCCTACTTTAATTATTATTGATCTACAAGGATATGTGATCGGGCAATTTGCAGGGGAAGGACATCTTCACAAGATTGAAAACATGATCATTCAGATTTTGAGTAAAATCCCAAATCACATTAATATTCAACCATTAAAATTCACCTTAGAAAAACAGCATCAAACATTAATTACACCCTTAGCTTTTCCAGGTAAAGTTTTAGCTACACCAGACGGTTTATTTATTGCTGACTCTGGACATCATCGCGTAATTATGAGTAGTTTACAAGGGGAAGTTATTCAGGTTATGGGAACAGGTAAACGGGGTGTAAAAGATGGTAATTTTCAAAGTTGTGAATTTTCTGCACCTCAAGGAATGACTTATGATAGTGACACTAAAAGTCTCTACATTGCTGATACAGAAAATCATCTTTTAAGAAGAATTGATTTACCAAAACAAATTGTAGAAACTATTGCAGGAACATGGAAACAAAGTAATATCATCTATCCTCATGGTGGTAAAGCCTTGGAAATAGAATTAAATTCACCTTGGGATCTAGTTAAAGTGGGAAATTCTCTCTTTATTACCATGTCTGGAAATCATCAAATTTGGGAAATGAATTTATTAACAAATACCATTCATAGCTATGCTGGTAGTGGCGCAGAAGGTTGTGTAGATGGGAATTTTCAAGAATGTGCATTTGCTCAACCTAGTGGGATAACTACAAATGGTAAAGAGTTGTTTATTGCTGATAGTGAAACCAGTTCTATTCGGGGGGTGGAAATATCAGAAAATGGTAAGGTGAGAACTATTTGCGGTAGTGGGATGTTATTTGGTTTTGGTGATGTAGATGGAGTAGGTGAGGATGTGCGTTTACAGCATTGTTTGGGTGTAGAATATTTTAATCATCAGCTTTTTATTGCAGATACATATAATCATAAAATCAAATTAGTGAATCTGAGCAATGGGGAGTGTAAAACGATTTTATCAGGTGGGGAAAGTTGGGTTTTTTATGAACCTTCAGGGTTGAGTTTTTTTGGTGATTTTCTCTATGTTTGTGATACAAATAATCATGTAATTAGAAGGGTAAATTTAGAAACTTTGGAGGTGATAATAATGGAGTTTGCTGGTTTATGTGCGTCTGGTGTGTGTTCTCCATCTTGAGGATTTAAACAATAATTGAACGCAGATAAACGCAGATAAACGCGGATGATAATGGATGATTTTATGTAATCTTATCTGAAAACAATGTTACGTATTTTTACGGCATGATTAGTTAAATAATAAATATGATATATTTATTATTGATGTAATTGAGTTTAATGATTTAGTATATTACTTGTTAGGTTGATGAACATGAAATATAAATTTATTCCTTTAGACTGTGATGATGATATATTGCTGATTAACAAAGAATTTAATCTATCTCAATAGCTTAATGATGAGGTAAAATGATTGTAACAGTATCAATTAAAGATGAATACATTGAAGTTTTATCCGCATTAGGAGATTTACAAGAATCAATGGATTTGGCGCTTAAACAATATACTCTTGATAAGATTGCTGTAAAAATTGCTGAACTGCGTCACCGAGATATTAAGTATCAAGAAAAATATCAGTTAGATTATTCTAGGTTTTGTCAGAAAATATATGAAGATGAAGAATTTCTTCAACAAATAGAAAATTCTGTAGATAAAACATGGGAGATTGATTTAGCTGATTGGGAATTTTGTCATAAAGGAGTTGAAGATTGGATAGAAAAATTACAGACTATTTTGCTGACATATGTAAAATTCTCTAATTGTTGCTAATTCAATATTTATTTAAAGGAGTATTAATAAATATGATATAAAACAAGATTAATAACAAATCACAAATTAAGTATCAAAAACATGGAAAATCAAAATTTAAATACCCTAGAATATGTGAAACAAATGTCGTTATTATTGGAATTACCAATTAATAATGAATATAAAGATGGAGTAATTGCCAATTTTGAAAGAATCAAATCAATAGCAGAAGTAGTCAATAACTTCCCTTTACCAGAAGAAATAGAAATAGCAACTACTTTTGAACCATGAATGACGCTGTAAATATATCTCAAAATGTCTTATCAGGTAAATTTAGCGCAGTTGAAATTACCCAAACAACCTTAAATAAAATAGCCGCCAAAAATCAACAATTAAACTGTTTTACCGAAATTACCACAGAAACAGCTTTAAAAGATGCTGCCAAAATAGATCAAGAAATTGCTCAAGGTAAAAATCCTGGTATATTAGCTGGTGTACCTTTTGCTGTTAAAAATTTATTTGATATTGCTGGTTTAACAACCTTAGCAGGGGCAAAAATTAACGCCGAAAATTTACCAGCTACCCAAGATGCAACCGCAGTTGCTAGGTTGAAAAAAGCCGGTGCAGTGTTGGTGGGTGCGTTGAATATGGATGAGTATGCTTATGGGTTTGTGACAGAAAATGCCCATTATGGTACAACTTGTAACCCCTATGATCTACAACGAATAGCGGGAGGTTCTTCGGGAGGTTCTGCTGCTGCGGTTGCTGGGGGTTTAGTTCCTTTTTCTTTAGGTTCAGATACGAATGGTTCTATTCGTGTTCCTGCGGCTTTATGTGGTATTTTTGGTTTTAAACCTACTTATGGCAGGTTATCCCGTGCGGGTGTCAAATTATTTTCTAGTAGTTTAGATCATATCGGACATTTTGCAACTTCTGTGAGAGATATTGGGACAATATTTGATGTTTTGCAAGGTGAAGATGAGCAAGATCCGGTTTGTACAAAACGTCCGATTGATTTATGTTTACCACAAATAAATAATGATATTTCTGGGATTAAAATTGCGATCGCCGATGATTATTTTACCCAAAAAGCAGAACCAGCAGCTTTAGCAGCAGTGGCAAAAGTTGCTCATGCTTTAAATGTTACTGAATATGTCACAATACCAGAAGCGGAAATAGCTCGTGCTGCGGCATTTGTAATTACAGCTTGTGAAGGTGCAAATCTGCATTTAGAAAACTTAAAATCCCGTCCGCAAGATTTTGATCCAGCAACGCGAGATAGATTTTTAGCTGGTGCTTTAATTCCTCATTCTTGGTATATCCAAGCACAACGTTTTAGAAGATGGTATAGAGATCAAGTGAGAGAGATATTTGCCAATGTAAATATAATTATTGCTCCAACAACCCCAATTTCTGCCCCATTAATTGGACAAAAAACGATGATGTTAGATGGTGAAGAAATTCTTGTCCGTCCACATTTAGGGTTGTTTACTCAACCATTGTCTTTTATTGGTTTACCTGTTTTATCAGTACCAATTAAGGAGAAAAATTCTCTACCTTTAGGAGTACAATTAATAGCTGCACCCTATAATGAAGCTTTGATTTTAAGAGTTGCCGCATTTTTGGAAGCACAGGGTATTGTTTCTGGTGGTTTACTGCATGAATTTTGACTTCTGAGGTTTCGCCAAATAAATTATGAAAATCTGTGAAAATTTTTATATTGAGAAATTTCCAAATCGCGTTACAATCATTAAAGCTTAAATGAGTTAATTAGCTGATTCAGCTTTTAGCTAACTCCAACCATCTATCTATTCCCAAACTTGGGAAATTATATGTTACAGCTAGTAATTACTGTTTGTGTACTGCTTTTAGGTTCAGCATTGTGTTCTGCTACAGAAACGGCGCTGTTATCTGTTCCCACATTGAGAGTGCGACAATTAGCGGAATTTAAAAAACCTGCCGTAGTTGCACTTCTAGCGATTCGTGAAAACATGAATCGGCCTATTGCCACAATAGTAATCCTCAATAATATTTTCAACATTATTGGAAGTATTATCACAGGTAGTATTGCAACTCAAGTATTAGGAGATAGATGGCTTGGTATATTTTCGGGAATATTAACTTTTCTGATTATTATTTTTGGAGAAATTATACCCAAGACAATTGGTGAGAGATATTCTGAACAAATTGCTATACTCACAGCCATACCTGTAACGGGAATTTCTCTAGCTTTTACACCCTTAGTATGGATTTTAGAAAATGTCACTGCACCATTTTCTCAAGGGAGAAAAAGACCAACAACCAACGAAGCAGAAATCAAACTCTTAGCAAATATTGGTCAGCAAGAAGGTATTATCCAAAGTGATGAAGCAGAAATGATTCAGAGGGTATTTAGATTAAATGATGTGACAGCATCTGATTTAATGACACCCCAAATTATGCTGACATATATACGCGGTAATTTGACCTTAGCTGAAGCAAAAGCAGATATTATTGCTTCCCAACATACCCGGATTATTGTTATTGATGAATCTATTGATCAAGTGATGGGATTTGCTTTAAAACAGAGTTTACTTACAGCGATGGTGGAAGGAAGTGGTGAACAAAAAATTGCTGATTTAGCTAGAAAAGTGCGCTTTGTTCCTGAGATCATTCGTGCTGACAAACTGCTCAAAAATTTTATAGAATCCCATGAACATCTTGCAGTAGTAGTAGATGAATATGGATGTGTTGCTGGTGTGATTACTTTGGAAGATGTGCTGGAGGTAATAACTGGTGAAATTGTAGATGAGACTGATAAAACGGTCGATTTACAAGAAATTGCTAGGAAGAAACGAGCAAAAATGTTGCAGTCTATCAATACTCTTCATACTGGAGAAAAAACTGAAGAAAAACATGATAACTATGATCTAAAAATAGGAAACACAAATTAATTTAAAATTCCAAATTTTTGCAAAATAAGCTACGCGAAAAAAACTTAACATCCAGGAATTAAACATTGTGAACTCCCGGAGGATAAATAACTTTTCCTTGATATTTATCTTCATAACCTAAGAGTGGTTTCACCATAAAAAAGTCTTCAGGAACATTAAAAGGACATTCTATTTGATAATTTATGGCTGCTTGAAAACCAAAGGGGTGATAAAGTTTGGGATATCCCAAAACTACAACTAATGCTTCTCCTCTATTGTCTGCTAGTTCTAGTACAGCACGGCGTAAATAAACCAACCATTCTCAATCGCTAAAAAGCTTACGACCTATTATTTTTGACTTTTGACTTTTGACTTTTGACTTCCGCGAAGCGGTACTAGTGTGTTGACTTTTGCTATGGTTGGATAGTCGAGGATATTTTCAGCACGGATTTTCATAATCAAATTGTAATTATTTATGTAATTATTTATGAAAGTGTATGATTGGATTGTGGTTGGTGCAGGAATTACAGGTGCTGCACTTGCTTATGAATTAGCAAAAACGGGGTTTTCGGTACTGCTGCTAGAACAAGACAAAACACCACAAAATGCTACTCGCTATAGTTATGGTGGAATTGCTTATTGGTCTGGTACAACACCTGTGACACAACAACTATGTCAAGAAGCGATCGCTCGTTATCAAATCCTAGCGCCAGAATTAGATGCTGATATCCAATTCCGAGAATTAGATTTATTACTAACTATCGCTAATGATACTGAACCAAAGGTAGCAGCCGCATCCTATTCTCATCTTAGCACACCACCCCAGCTATTGAGTGTTCAAGAAGCTTGTGAGTTAGAACCATTACTCAATAAAAATGCTATCTCTGGTACTTTAACTGTCAAACATGGTCATGTCCATCCGCAAAAACTAAGGCAAGCATACATTCAAGCATTTCTACGTCTGGGGGGAGAAATACAGTTTACCAAAGTATTAGAACCTACATAGGGGTTGCTGAGAAAGTCTTTCCGTGATGGCATAGGAGTCAGGAGTCAGGAGTCAGGAGTCAGGAGGAGATTTGAAAATTTCTTTGCCATCTCTTGAAATCCCAAAAAATGCACACTTTTTCC
>NZ_JACJPT010000173.1:0-7150 GCF_014696195.1 Sphaerospermopsis sp. FACHB-1094
TGGGAATTGGGAATTGGGAATTGGGAATTGGGAATTGGGAATTGGGAATTGGGAATTGGGAATTGGGAATTGGGAATTGGGAATTGGGAATTGGGAATTGGTAACAGTAAATAAATTATGGTGTACCTCATGAGACTGGGAAACGCTATATAGTCTTATCGCTTAATTTGCCTGGACTTATAAAAACAGGACTGGAATATTCAAGAATGTTAATCATAAGCTAAAATTTAACCAATAGTCATGAAAAAAGTCAAGTAGACAAAATAAATATCTTCCCAAAGACATACGAAGTTAAAACTCATACAGTGCTTTTTATTCATCTTCAATTTCTAATATTCTCTTAGCTTCTAAAAGCATAAGCTTATGCTCTTCACTAACAGTAGGATATTGTAAATTTAATTCTTTTAATTTAGTGCAGATAATATCTGACACAACCAACCTGGTAAACCACTTGCGATCGGCAGGTATAATATACCAGGGTGCATATTCTGTACTGGTGTGGTTAAAAACGTCTTCATAAGCCATCATGTAATCATCCCAAAAACCACGTTCCCGCACATCACTAGGGGAAAATTTCCAATGCTTTTCTGGTGATTCAATTCTATCTAAAAAGCGTTTTTTCTGTTCTGCTTTTGAGACATTGAGAAAAAATTTCAGAACAACAATTCCATTATTCACCAAATATTTTTCAAAATTATTAATTTCCTGAAAACGCTGCTGCCAGATTTGATTACCATGCGGAATATAATGCAGTTGTTGTTTTTCTAAAAGTTCTGGATGGACGCGCACCACCAACAATTCTTCATAATAAGAACGGTTGAATATACCAATTCTTCCCCGTTCGGGTAAAGCTTTCATTGAACGCCACAAATAATCATGATCTAATTCTTCATCACTAGGTTCTTGAAAGCTAAAAACCTGACATCCTTGAGGATTCACCCCAGACATCACGTGTTTAATAGTGCTATCTTTACCAGCAGCATCCATCGCTTGCAAGATAATCAGCAAAGCATAAGTATTTTGAGCATAGAGAATATTTTGATAATTCGCTAATTCTTTGATACCAGCCTTTAATTTTCTTTTCGCCTCAGCTTTTTCATGATATTCAGCTTTATAACTGGGGTCATAATCATCTTTTAAGGAAATTTTAGCCCCTGGAGAAACAATAAACGGATCATGATTCATCTGTAAAAAGCACCTGATTAGAAATGATTTAGAGATTTTGTTGGTAATAGGTGACTGGGGACAGTGAAGAAGCAAGGGAGCAGGGAGCAGGGGGAGGTTAATAACCCAATTACCAATTACCAATTACCAATTACCAATTACCAATTACCAATTACCAATTACCCATTATCTGATTGTAACTTTTCCAGTCGTGCTAAAACTTCCTGACTGTGAATAGTGGGATTGACTTTGACAAAAGTTTCCCGCAAAATACCCTGGGGATCGATGATAAAACTATGACGCATGGATACATAGCCAATCCAAGAACCATAAGCTTTACTCACTGCACCATCAGTATCCGCCAAAAGGGGGAATTTTAAACCCTCAGAATCACAAAATTCGGCGTGGGAATCAATATCATCCGCACTGACACCAATAATCTGAGTATTTTTTTCTAGATATTTGGGTAAGTCTTGTTGAAAACGCCGCGCTTCAATTGTACAGCCAGAGGTGAAATCTTTGGGATAAAAATATAAAACTACCCACTGACCACGTAAGTCAGAAAGGGAAATTTTACCATCTCCTGTATTGGTGGGTAAAGTGAAATTAGGCGCGGGTTGGTTGATTGCAGGTAGTTTACCACCCAAAGCAGCAGCAGTGGGGGTAAAGTTCAGCCAACTAATGAAGGATAAACAACCAGCCAATAAAATGGTAATAAAATTGCGTCGTGAAATCATTGTTGCAAACCAGAATCATAACTTAACATAAGTTAACATTCTTTCGAGTTCCCGGACTGCTTGAAGAAGTCGGGGATCTTAGGGACTTCCAAGAAATAAATTATCCAATCTTATGGGAGATTATCCAATCTTGTGGGATGGGCTTCTAGTCCGTCCGGGTTTAAGGGCAGGCTGTCCGGCCTACCCCACAAGAATTAATTGTATATTTTTTTTATCTGGAAGTCCCTTATCTCAGCGGATTTTCTGTACTTTCAATATATTGACTATCCATGAGGAAAGTACCTCTAGCAAAACGTACACCCCAATATCCTCCAGGACGGCGGTCAATAACTATACCTTCTTCACCGACGCTAATCACATCAGGAGGACGTAACATGGGCATGGGGTCAGCAGTTTTAATGTATGGTGGTAATGTGACGACACGGACTTTACCGCCAATAGGAAATTCTGGAGACATTTTAAGAACATTAGCAGTTGTAAATTAATTTATTGTAAATGCAAATAGGAATACCTTGTTTGTTTATGCGTGGTGGAACATCACGGGGACCCTATTTTATCAAACAGGATCTACCCAGTGATGAAATATCAAGAAACAATGTTCTCTTGGCGGTGATGGGTTCGCCAGATGAACGACAAATTAACGGTATTGGTGGTGGTACAACTCTTACCAGTAAAGTAGCAATCCTATCGCCATCTCAACATCTATGGGCAGATGTAGATTACTTATTTGCCCAGGTCAACGTACTTCAGCCAAAAGTTGATTTTGCACCCTCCTGTGGTAATATTCTGGCAGGTGTTGGACCAGCTGCAATAGAAAGAAATTTGGTTGCAGCTGTAGATGGCAAAACTACAGTTAAGATTCATGCCGTTAACACAGGTTCACTCATTGAAGCTGTGGTGTGTACACCCGGTGGTCAGGTAACTTACGAAGGTAATACAGTCATTGATGGTGTACCTGGTTCAGCAGCACCGATTTTACTCAACTTCATGAAAATTGTTGGTTCTAAGACGGGTAAACTTCTACCCACTGGTTATACAAGTGAAGAAATTGAAGGAGTACAAGTCACCTGTATTGATGTTGCCGTACCAATGGCGATCGCACAAGCTCAAGCTTTTGGTAAAACAGGTTATGAAACTAAGACAGAATTGGATGCTGATACTGCTTTTTTGCAGAAGATCGAGGTAATTCGTCGTTTGGCAGGTGAAAGAATGGGATTAGGTAATGTTGCCAACAGTGTAATTCCCAAATTCGCCATTATTGCCCCACCACGTCAGGGAGGTAGTATTACTTCCCGCTACTTTGTTCCAGATACTTGTCATGCTGCTCATGCTGTCACTGGTGCTATATGCGTGGCCTCCTCCACTTTACTGCCAGGTTCTGTTGCTGATGGTATTGCCAAAGTGACAGACTCCCAGCAGCAAAATATCATTATTGAGCATCCTTCGGGAAAACTAGAAATTTCCTTAGTTATTCATCAGGAAGGATCAGAAATAGTCATTGAGCGTGCAGGGGTGATCCGAACAGCCCGGTTATTATTTTCTGGTAATGTTTATGTTTCTTCTCATCTATGGACTTAGGGACTTTCAACTCAAAAAAATACTGAAAACCTTATTTCCTGTTTCCTGCTCCTTCCTCTACCCTGCCCACACAAATAAATTTAGAAATCAAACCGGACTACTATATGTCAGATTCAGAGACAAAACTTCAGCATGAAATGAAACGAGAATTAGGTTGGTTTGATACTACCATTATTGGACTAGCCTCAGTTATCGGTGTAGGTATTTTTGTTAGTCTTGGTATAGCTGCTGGACTATCTGGTTTGGCTGTAATTTTTGCATTAATTTTAGCTGGATTATTATCAGCTTGTAATAGTTTGAATCTGGCTCAACTAGCAGCAAATCATCCCGTTAGTGGAGGAATTTATGAATATGGTTATAAATATCTCAACCATTGGCTAGGATTTACTGGTGGCTGGATTTATCTGTTAGGTAAAACTGCTGTTGCAGCCACGGCGGCTCTTGGTTTTGCTGGCTATTTCCTTAATGCCTTAGGACTATTTGACAAAGGGTTAATTGTACCTGTTGCTGAAGTTGCTGTTGTCATACTTACCTTAGTTGTGCTTGGAGGGATGAAGCGTTCTAAGATAGCGACAACAATAACAGTTTTTATCACCATTTTCTCCCTGTTTTTCTTAATAGTTACTGGGTTATTTGTTCATGCTAGTACAGGATTTGAATATTTAACTTTTATTCCAGAAAATTCAGGTAATTTGCTCCAACATTTGCTAGAATCTACTGCTTTAATGTTTGTTGCTTATAATGGTGCTGCTCGTATTGCTATGGTTGCTGAAGAAATCAAAGAACCACGTAAAAACATCCCTAAAGCAATTTTATTGACAATTTTCATTACTCTAGTCCTGTATGTAGGAGTAGCAATAGTTAGTTTAGGTTCTATTGGTGCAGATGCTTTAAGTGATACAACAGCACAAACAGCTTCTTTAGAAAGAGTAGCTTTAAGTTTTGGTATTCCAGGCGCATCTAAGATATTAGCAATTGGGGCTACTACTGCTATGCTTAGTGTCCTCCTCAGTATTATTCTGGGATTATCTCGCCTACTATTAGCAATGGGAAGACGGGGAGATATGCCCAACTTTATGGCCAAGTTAAATAGTTCTGAGACTACACCTTATTGGGCAGTATATTTTATCTGTGCCGTGATTATGCTTTTGGTTTTAACAGGTAATGTGAAAACTACTTGGTCTTTTGGTGCTTTTGGTGGTTTATACCGTTGTGTTATTGTTAGTTTAGCAGCCTTAAAATTAAGTGATGAAGAACGATTGTATCCTAAATGGTTAAGCTGGATAGCTTTGTTATCCTGTCTGTTTTTAGCTTTTTGGATAGAGTGGCAGATATGGTTAATCAGTTTTGGTTTAATTGGTATGGGTTTAATATGGCATTTTGCTATCCATAAAATTAAGCTATCTGAAACTATAAATAAACCTATTCCATAGCCTGATGTTATAGCAGGAAATAGGGAATAGGGAACAGAGTTGAATACAGGATTGAGAATGAATTAGATTTTTCGAGTTAGTTATTCTTGATAATTGGTAAAAAATGTACTGGCGATAAGTTTTCCCCAGACATAACCACATATATCTCCCCATAATAAATGACATTCGTCAACCATAAATATTACTAGCTCTCCTGCCTCTATTTCCGCTCTTCGCGTCTCCAACAACTCACAAATCTCTTTTTTTTGAGTCCACTAATTCTTGGTTATATTTTGGATTATTTGCCTGTGTTTTCTTCCAGCTAATATTAGCAGCATCAAATATCTCGTAGTAACTTTGTTTTGAGGCGAATGTCACTCCATATTTTGAGGCTATATGATACTCTAATTCATTCAATGTCCATTTTTCTTTAATTTACAACCATTCCATTACCTCGGCACGTTGAATATTAGAAAGAAATCCTTTACTTCCTTTGTACTTGAGTTTTAAACCATCAATTCCCTTTTGAAAAAACGCTTTCTTGTAGGTACTAATAAACCCAGATGAGACATCTAATATTGGCATTATCTCCTCATGTTTATATCCACGTAGCAACATTTTTACTGCTGTAGCTCGCTTAATCTCACGTGGCTCTTGACTATTTTTGATAAAATCCTCTAATAATTGTATCCACATTTGTAGCCCACACCCCAGTTCTCAAATTTACTTTTTTCCTATTTCCGTATTTTCTCACAAACTGCTCAGGATTGCTATAGGGCTTTTTTTATGCAAATAATTTTAGACATTCCTGCCTTAAAATTCCTTTTGTTACCTTGATATTTCTAAATGATTTAGCGATAACTTCTTCACAAGATATATTAATTTGTCCTTGATTTATAGCAATTAAATCTGCAATTGAAGCACCATAAATAATTTCTGATATCCCCGTCCATACACAAGCACTAGCGCACATGGGACAAGGTTCACCTGTGGTATATATAGAATAACCATCTAAAGCCGGATTTTTCAGTTTAGCGGTTAAATTACGAATAACATTAATTTCTGCATGGGCTGATGGATCACTGTCTCTACTGACAGTATTATAAGCTACTGCAACTACTTGATTATCTTTAACTATCACCGCACCATAGGGCGCATCTCCTTTTTTTGCTTCTTCTATGGCCAGACTCATAAAATATTCTTGGGATTCTTGGTTCATCTTTACAGGAAATTTAAATAGGATTATTCTTGATAATAGCGCATTTTTAGCGTTGTGCTTATAAATTAGTTATTTTTTTTGATGATATTATGTTATTAAATCGAGCTAAAATAGAATTTTACTTAACAGACTTAGAAACTCCAATTGGGAAAGCAATTAATTTAACAATTGCGTCTTTAGTTTTATTATCATCGGGAATTTTCGTAGCGGAAACTTATAATATTTCTCGTGATGCTCGTTTAGAAGTAAGAGCATTAGATACTTGCATATTAATAATCTTTACCATAGAGTATGCACTACGTTTATGGAGTTCAGAAAATAAACTTAAATATATTTTTAGTTTTTATTCAATTATTGATTTAATGGCTATTTTACCATCTTTAATTGGTTTTGTAGATATTAGATTTATCCGCTTATTGCGATGGTTCCGCATTTTGCGCTTACTGAGGTTTATAGATAGTAAATTTTTATTTGGTACTATTAGCAACGAAGATGGCGTAATTTTTACGCGGATATTATTTACTTTATTTGCCATCATCTTTGTATATTCAGGCTTAATTTATCAAGTTGAGCATCCAGTTAACCCACAAAACTTTGGCACTTTTTTAGATGCCTTTTATTTTTCAGTTGTAACAATGACAACGGTAGGATTTGGAGATTTAACACCCATTTCTGAATTAGGACGTTTGCTCACAGTATTGATGATTTTAACAGGAGTTGCTTTGATTCCCTGGCAGGTAGGTGATTTAATTAAACGGTTGGTGAAAACCGCGAATCAGGTAGAAAATGTTTGTTCTAGTTGCGGTTTAGGTTTTCATGATGCAGATGCAGAATATTGTAAAAGATGCGGTACTAAGTTGCCTGTAAAATCACTCCAGCCCTAAAAGGATGTTTGTAAAGTCATGAAAGATACCCGCAAAAACCATAATAATCTAGATAGGGGTTGCTGAGAAAGTCTTTCCGTGAGGGCATAGGAGTCAGGAGTCAGGAGTCAGGAGTCAGGAGGAGATTTGAAAATTTCTTTGCCATCTCTTGAAATC
>NZ_JACJPT010000174.1:0-7010 GCF_014696195.1 Sphaerospermopsis sp. FACHB-1094
TACCATGCCAGTCATCCTCGCACCATTCCCACACATTCCCGTGCATATCATATAACCCAAAGTTATTCGCTACTTTAAAATATCCTACTGGTGTTGTTTGTCTTCTATATTCCCCTTCTACTCCATCTCCATACACATCTTTACCATTATAATTTGCTAGTTCTGCTGTGATCGTTTTCCCAAAATGAAACGTTGTGGTTGTTCCTGCTCGACAAGCATATTCCCATTCTGCTTCTGTCGGTAGGCGATACTCAAATCCTGTTTTTTTACTTAATCTGTTACAAAATTCTTTGGCTTCTGACCAGGATACATTTTCTACTGGTCTTTCCCATCTCTCTATTCCTTGGTAATCTTTTTGGAAATGTGATGGGTCTGGGTTTAATTTTTTGTCTATTTTTTTCCATCCTGCTACTACGCGCCATTGCTTTTGGGTGATGGGATATTTGCCCATGAAAAATCTTGGTACTGTTACTTGATGTTGTGGTGATTCATCATTAAATCTTCCTTCTTCATCCTCTGGTGAACCCATGAGGAATTTTCCTCCTGGTATTTCCATTAATTCTAAATTTACCCCTTTAGCCAGTTTTTCAATTACACCTACAGCTTGTTTTTCTTGACGGTTGACTACCCAGTTAATTTGTTTTGATTTCCGTTCTAAAGTTGCCACCACAAACGTAAAAGTAGTCTGTTTAATAATTTCAATAGTAGCTACTTCAAATTCACAAGTTTTTAATTCTGGTTCTGGAGGAGGAGGTGGTGGTGGTGTAGTTATTTTTCGAGGAATATATTTATCAACAGCATCAGCAAATTCGGCATATTCACCACCAATATTTTTAAAGACATCTACAGCAATATGAGCAAAGGGGAGAAGTTTAGCTTGAGTGTCTTTATTTTGATGAAAATTAGCTATCAATGCTGTAAAACTGTTAACTGATAAACCAATTCTTTCACCAATATATGCAGAAATAGCATCTAAAACATTTTCTGTTTCATTAATTGCCATTGCATTGTTCAGTACCTTCCTCACCCCAGGAATAAAATCATAAACTCGCTCTTTTCTTTGGTGATTTTCTGGTGTGACATCTTGCAGCAAACCACCCATATAAAATTCTGCCACATGAACCGATTTAGCTGCCTTTAAACAGGTTTTTATCACCAGATTCACCACAGCCATATCCACTGGTAAAGCTGCCATCATTCCTGCTAATCTTTGCGCTATGGGTGATGCAGTAGCTAGGAAATTTTTAACAATTTTTTGCGCTTTTTCTGTTTCACTCAACTCTTGATCATTTAAAGCCTCTTTCTTTGTATCAGAGAGGTTTGAAGATAGATTTTCTCGTAAATATTCTAAATCAAATAAATAAGTAGAAATTCTACCATTACCAAAACCAGCAACCACTTTTGACCAAAGGTTTAATATTGCTGGTTCTAAATTCAAAACTGGTATAACTAAATTTTCACGCCAATTAACAGATATCCAAAATGGTAAATTTTCTAAAATTAATTTTTGATTTACTACACCGGGTTTAGATGATTTAGCAAATATTTTTCGTCCTAATGATAATTGGGTACTATCCCATAAATTTTCTGGGAAAAATTGTAAAATAGCAGTAGGTTGAGATATTGATAAATCTTTCAAACATTGATAAAATATGTGGTTTTTCCACAAAGGAGAAACACAATCACTCACAATTAAAACTAACCCTCGTTTATCAGGATGAATTAATTCTTTATATTGATGTTGACGTTGTGATAATTTACCTCCTTTGTAGCGACGGCAAAGATTTAATTTATTATTATTATTAACAATAGGATTATTTTCTGTAGGAATAATCCAACAACGAATATTCCTAAAAGCACCTTGTTTTTCTAATATTTGTTCTAATTCATCTATTAAACCCTGCCAAATAAAAGATGATTTAGAATCTTCTACCACTAATTCTAAATCTAGCCATCTTTCCGGCGCTGGTTTAGTAACAGGAGTCCAAATATTACGCTCAATAATTCTATTAACAGTTGCTTCTTCATCTAAAATAAATCTACTTCTAGCAGCTAATTTGCGCTTAAATGGACGCAACGAACGACCAATTTCTAAACTATTATCAATAGCTGGTGCAGCAGCAACAGGAAAGGGAAAACCTGATGTTTGCGGTGTTGTTACTGATTTTTCATCTTGTCCTCTTTTCTGTTCTTTATCTCCATTTTTTGGAGGTACGTAAACATCTAAAACTTGTGTTTTTGAATCATTTAGTTTATTTTTATTTAGTTTATTTTTATTCTGATCATCAGGTAATCTTTCTATTCGTCTAAATTCTATAGTATTTTCTGGATTTGTAGATCTTTGTTCCTCTACATCTCCCATTTGTAAAGCCAACCAAATCATATCAGCAATGTCATCATCATCCAATGCTAAATGATCTGGTAATTTTAATTTATCTAATCGGTTAATTAGATTTTTAATCGTGGTATAATCGGAAGAATTATTCATCTTCTGGTACTGCTCCCAAATCTTCTAATAATCTATTTATTAAGTCATCGTCACTAGAAATACCATCACGACCTTTGACAACCATGAAAATAGCATTTAATAATTGGTCTGTTGCTAAAGTCTTTTCATCTTGATTTTCTAAAAACTTGGTAATTAATGTGTCTACTTCTGGTTTATCAGTAGTTTTTGTACTTGTTTCTTTTTTATATTCTTCATTAAAATGAGCATTCACTATTTTTGCTAAATCATCCTTGTTGGGTTTTTTCATTGTTAACCGCAAACAACGACGTAAAAATGGCGCAGGAAAATCTCTTTCACCGTTACTTGTTAAAATCACAAATGGGAAATTTGTACAGGTAACTACACCATTTTCAATTTCTGTTTTGATATCTTTTTTAGTTATTTCTTCTGTGTCATCACTGTAAGCTGTTCGCACATTAACTTTTGCTACTTTTTCTTTAATTCTTTCCAATTCAGGAATTTCAAATCTTCCTTCTTCAAAAATACCTAATAAGTCATTAGGTAAATCAATATCACTTTTATCAATTTCGTCAATTAATAATACACGGGGTCTATCAGATGGTAAAAAAGCCGTTCCTAGTGGTCCAAGAGTAATATATTTTTCAATAATTTTTAGTTGTTCTTTTTTTACTTCATCTGATAATTCTGACCAGTTTTGTTGATTTTGTTGTTGAGCTTCTTGCAGTCGAGAAATAGCATCATAACTGTAAAGTCCATCTTTTAAAGTCGTGCGAGTTGTAATTGGCCAATAAAGCACTTCACCTAAGTTTAATTCCCTAGCGACAGCATAAGCAAGAGATGATTTTCCTGTTCCTGGTTTACCAGTGACTAATAATGGTCTTCTTAAATAAAGTGCAGCATTGACCATTTTAATTTCTTCAGGTCGCACTTGGAAGGTTTCACCCCTGCGTTTACGTCTATTTTCCCCTGGTTTACTATCTTCCCCAAAAGGCCGCCAACTGGGTGGGGGTGGAAATTTTTCTGAGTTAACAATATCCTCATGGGGTTCAGTATTGTTGCCTTTAAATATGTACCAGTTTGTGTTATTTGTGTTCATATTTTAAATTACTTAATAGGTGGTAATAAATAATAATCATCCCACAGAAATGACAAATGACGACCTATATGATCATTATTCTTACGTTGTTCTTTCACTTTTTTAGATAATGTGTTTAAACAAGGCGATTGACATATTATATCTAATATATTGTTGTAATTATCAATTTCTTCTCTGACCCATATAGCCAGAGGAATGCTTGTATTGTACAAAACATCCATAACTTTTTCTATTTTATCATATACAACTGCAAAATTTAATCTTATTGCTAGTTGTTGATTTAATAAATCAATTAATTGATCTCGATTATCTGAATATTCCAATGAGGTGAAATTAATACTTTGTTTATTTTTTATTATTGTTTGTAATTTTCTACAATTGTCTCTCCATTTAATTTTAATCTCTTTTGTTTGTATATTTACGGGTTTTCTAGTTCGTTCTAAGAACCTAATATTTACTTCATAATGCGCTCCGATAGACACATCATCTCCTTGTCTGTTAATTGAATAAGAATCTATAGGAGCAATGAATTTATAGGGTAAAAAGAATTGTATTTTCTTAACTATACCAACTTCATCTCTAACTTTAAACAATAAATCATCTATTACTTGTGGTAAATCAACCGCTAAATTATTGAAACCTTGAATCTCATATTTACCGTCTCTAGTTATTTCTTCCCATCTATTGTTGTACTGAGAATTGCTATTATATTGAAAATCGCTATGATCTTGAAGATAACAATATTGATAATATTGATTAATATTTTCAATCAACCATGCTTTGATAATTAAATGATAATTATTTCCTTCTTCGATAGCAACTAATAAACAAGGATCATATCTTTCTTGTGCGTTGATTGTAATATTTATTTTTCCCTGAACAATATTGATTAAATCAGCATGATTTGTGACACTTCTCATCCATTCATCCAATTTTTGATATATTTCTGAAGATGTATCTTGAATATTTAATGTTAACCAACCAATAAAATAATCTAACAATGAAAAGTTGTTGCTTTTATAATTATCTAATTTTTTGATATTGTTAATCGCTGTATTTAACTCTAGATCTTTAATAGATTTAATTGGATCATCATTACTAGGAATATGAATATCACGAAGTGATAATGAGAATTGATAAGCTTCAGTAAATAATTCTTGATTGGAGTGCCAATTGGATTTAAACAAATCAAGTAATTCTTCTTTTCTTTGCTTTCTATTATTTAATATTGCATATAAATATGCTTTTTCCTCAAACTCAAATAAGTACCCATCTTTATCCCCATCATGTCGCAAGAAAAGTACAAGACGATACCATTCATAATCTTTAAACTTCATCTCATTGGTTGCTAATCTTACTGCTTCCAATAAAGAAGATTTACCATTACTTAAAATTCGATAAAACTGCTCGATAAAACCTTTCAGACTATTCTCACTAATACTAAATGGTGTGGCTACGACTGCGGGAACTTTTTGTAATAAATTTTGGGCAACTCCATTAAATACAGAATCACTTTGATCAGCGTATGCACCCTTACAAGCAGTAATAACTATTAAATGGGGTTTTGGATCACAAATATCAATTAAATGAGCAAATTTTTCTGCACTAATATAATCTGCATTTCCCTCTTTATCTGGAAATAACAAAAATCCTGTAGGGTTCTTTAAAGGACTGCCACAATGTTGACACTTAGTAACTCCTTTATTGAAAAAAATTTCATTTGTACCGCTTTTAGGACAATAAGGATTATCACATTGTCTCTTAAAAACGCCATGTCCATTAAAATGGATAATGTCAGGCATTTTATCTTTATTTCTCCTGTTTTCAGTTAAATAATTGCGTAAAGTTATATAAGTTGGTGTTTGTGATTCGTGCCAAGATAATAAACTAGCTTTCCCTTGATCTCTGAGTTGTTGGAGACTATTATTAATTAATGGTTCTTGATTTGTTAATCTTTGTAAATCACCATCCGCAGCTTGTGAAGAAATAGGTTGTGAAGAAATAATTAGAACCTTTAATTTATCAATCTTGCGTTTTCCAGATGGTAAAAAATTTGGATGCGCTATACTATAAGAAAAACTCAAACCCTTTTGTGCTAAAAAATTAGTACCATCATGTACTAAATGCCAGGGATATAATGATAAATTAGAATCGTTAATTGTTCTAAAATCATATTCAATATGAATATGTAAATTTGTTTGATTAAATGCTGGTTTAATATTTCCTGGAAATAATGCTTGATACAATTTTTGACCTATTGTTTCTCGTATTTTAGTATTATAAAAATTATCATCTTTTGGATCTAGTAAACCTTCTTTTTTCATCCATTCTCGATCATTATTTTGAGATGAATATTTGTTATCAATGGAATTGAGAGCATTTAACACAGTATAAATATGTGAATTTCCCCCATCATCAAAAAATGGTAATTGTGATCTTTCACTACCATAGCTCTCTGCTGATACGTTAAATTTTCGATTATCGATTAGTGTTAAAGTTAGTTTCAGGATTTCCATTTTATATATTGATAAATTTAAAATAAAATCTGTAATTCACCATTCATAATTTAAAATTTTGGTGGGTTACTTCACCACTAAAACACCCTACTTCTTTATTTATTTAAAATTCTTCATTTTCACCTTGTAATACTATTCTTGGCGTATTATCCCTAATTTTTTTCTGTTCTTCTGGTGGCAATGTTTTCATCAAGTTCTCATTCTCAATAGCAGGAGTTAAAGTAATTCTAATAGTATGAATATTTTCTTGATTGACTGTTCTACTAGCTTCTGCGCTACCTTTTGCTTCACCTAATTTTAAGAAATCAGCACCTAGAACGTTAATTTTTAGATCAACTTTAGCTTCACCTTGACCTTTAATTTCTATTTCTCTAGAAACCGCAACCTGTAGTTCTAGTTCAACACTTTCTACTATAAAAACCGGATTATCTTTATTTGTACTTGCTAACTCTTCTTTGACTTTACTAATTAATTCGCTTAAACCGATTTCATTTAATTTCTGTGACATACTCAGTACCCTGGAAATAACTGATTTATTTTATAACATGAAATCATACATCTTCGTGCAACAATTTGTAAAAAAAATTGAATTTCACAAAAATTTACCCCACCCTGGAAATTGACAGCATGGGGCGGGGTAAGGTATATTTGATGGTTGAGGTGAAAGCTGACTGCTGAAAGCTTACCTGAAAATTATACTTCCAGTTTTAAACTTCCGGTTCAACACCTAAAGCACGCAATTGGGCAATTAAACGCTCATTTTTTAGGCGTTCCTGTTCAGCCTTTTGGCGTTCCTGTTCCGCCCTTTGATATTCCTGTTCTGCTCGTTCTTCTCCACTTAACAACAAATTACCATCTAAATCCCACCAACGTAACCAAGGTAAATCTACATTTTGATATTCACTTTGCCAAATTCCTAACTCAACAC
>NZ_JACJPT010000175.1:0-6948 GCF_014696195.1 Sphaerospermopsis sp. FACHB-1094
ATTCCCAATTCCCAATTCCCAATTCCCAATTCCCAATTCCCAATTCCCAATTCCCAATTCCCAATTCCCAATTCCCAATTCCCAATTCCCAATTCCCAATTCCCTAAGATAAAAAACTCTGTACCTCACTAACTTGGTAAATGCTAGATCATTTTTATGATATTTTATCACTAAATTTATAGTTGCAGTTTTATACATAGAATTTAAATATATTAGAGATATAAGGTTTTTTTATAAATAAAATGTGATTTATATTGAGAGGATGCGTGAAAAGTTATTAAGCATACTCAACAAACTATGTCTATGTCTATGTCTATTATCTTGAGACCTGATTATCCATTTTTGACCCTATGACTTTCCTAGAAATACCTGAAAACTTTGAAAATTTACTTACTTATATCAGACAAAATCGGGGTTTTGATTTTACTGGCTATAAACGTTCAACTTTGGTACGTAGAGTTACTAAGAGGCTACAAACCTTAAGTATAGAACATTTTAGTGATTATATAGATTATCTAGAAGTTCACCCAGAAGAATTTAATTATTTGTTCAATACCATTTTGATTAATGTTACCGACTTTTTTCGGGATGTTGCTGCTTGGGAATATTTAGAAAAGCAAATCATACCTAATATTATTAAAGGCAAAAAAAATAGTGAACAGATTCGCATTTGGTCTGCTGGTTGTGCATCGGGAGCAGAAGCTTATACTATAGCAATACTGTTTACTGAAGCATTAGGAGTCGAAGAGTTTCGTCATCGAGTCAAAATTTACGCTACAGATATTGATGAAGAAGCTCTCAATCAGGCACGTCAGTCTGTATATTCAGAGAAAGATATTGATAAAGTACCAACGGAACTACTGGATAAATATTTTGATTTAGCAGGGAATAATTATATATTTCGTCAAGACTTGCGTCGGTGTGTAATTTTTGGTCGTCATAATTTATTTTTGGATGCGCCGATTTCCCGGTTAGATTTGTTGGTGTGTCGTAACACATTGATGTATTTCAATTCTGAGGTGCAGGGGCGAATAATGGCGAGGTTTCATTTTGCCCTGAATGATACTGGCTATTTGTTTTTAGGTAAAGCCGAGATGCTGCTGATGTATTCTAATTTGTTTATGCCTGTAGACTTAAAAAATAGAATATTTACTAAGTTATCATCAACAAATTTACGCGATCGCCTATTAGTTATGGCAAATTCAGCAGATGATGAATCTAATCGTCGTTTATCTAAACACATTCGCTTGCAGGAGTTGGCTTTTGATGCAACCCCAGTAGCGGAGATAGTCATTGATATCAATGGTTTATTAGTGATTATCAATGAGCAAGCTCGCAGTTTGTTTGGTTTATCAATGAGAGATTTAGATCGTCCTTTTCACGAGTTGGAAATTTCCTATCGACCAATAGAATTGCGATCGCTAATAGAAAGAGCATACAAAGAACATCGTCCCATCAATCTTACAAATGTAGAACGCTATTTATCAAATTCAGAAAAGCAATACTTGGATGTGCGGATCACACCTTTACAAGACGATAATCTCAGCTTACTAGGTGTGAGCATAAGTTTTAATGATGTCACCCGTTATGTCCAATTGCAAGAAGCATTGCAACGTTCTCGACAAGATTTAGAAACTACCAACGAGGAACTACAATCTACTAATGAAGAATTAGAAACTACCAACGAGGAACTACAATCTACTAATGAAGAATTAGAAACAACTAACGAAGAACTCCAGTCTAGTAATCAAGAATTGGAAACAATGAATGAAGAATTGCAATCTGCAAATGAAGAATTACAAACAATTAATTATGAGTTAAGCGATCGCACTTTAGAACTGAACCGCACCAATGTTTTTATTACATCCATTCTTAAAAGCCTGCAAACAGGAATGGTTGTCATTGACCCAAACTTTAACATTTTAATTTGGAATAATTTTGTAGAAGATTTATGGGGATTACGCAATGATGAAGTGATCCATAAATCTCTATTTAGTTTAGATATTAGTTTACCTGTGGAAGAGTTGCGATCGCCTATTCGTGATATTCTATCTGGTAAAATAGATTTCCAAGAAATGATTTTAGCCGCTACAAATCGCCGAGGCAAACAAATCCAATGTTATGTTGCTCTCAACCCCCTCATCGACAAAAAAATAGAAGGGGTAGTTGTGATGATGGCAGATGTAGATAAAATCAAAAATATGATTCATAATCAATAAATTCAAAAAAGTTAGAAAAACTTGATCAGTCAATGGCTTTAAGGGTTGAAAATGTTAAGCTAATTTTTTTGGCTCTACCGTACTTAGTATGCTAAACTGATAGGGGATAGGGAACAGGAAGGATCAGGGTAAAGAGGCAATTTTTGTAATAATATCCAATATTTGTAGCTTATGTCTTATGTATATTAAGCCTTCTGCAGTTTTTTGAGATTGATTTTGCATACTATGTACTGAAGAACCATTTTTTTACGTTTTGATATATAAATTTGATATATAAAATATTTGAAAAATGTGAGGAAATTGTGAGGTTCATTTAATTAATTATCAAAATATATCGTAATATTGCGAAACAAATTGACAATATTTACTTCACATTTCGTTAAATTTTTATCTTCACAAGTTCCTCAGATTTTATTTATATAAAAATAATTATGGAAGCGAAAAGCAGAACAACTTAGTAAAAGTTAGTAAAAGCTTCTGCATCAAAATCAAAAAAATTTGTAAGTTTTAAAGGACTCAAGATCATGGTGCAAATGCGACCCAATCAACAAAGCAGCCAATTTAACAAAGAAGAGGCTTTAGTCCTGCCTTTTAATACCGTTGGTATTGCAGATATACCCTTTGTCGGTGGCAAAAACGCATCCTTGGGAGAAATGATTCAGCAGTTGCAACCTAAAGGAGTGAAAGTTCCTACAGGTTTTGCTACCACAGCTTATGCTTATAGATATTTCATCAAAGCCGCAGGTTTAGAAACCAGATTAATAAAGATTTTTGCAACTTTAGATGTAGAAGATGTTGACAATTTGCGACAATGTGGTAAGCAAGCCCGGTCGCTAATGTTAGAAACGCCATTTCCGATAGACTTGCAAGAAGCGATCACCCGTTCCTATCAAGCTTTATGTCAAGAATACGGTGAAGACACCGACGTTGCAGTGCGTTCCAGTGCTACCGCAGAAGACTTACCGGATGCCAGTTTTGCTGGTCAACAAGAAACTTACCTCAACGTTCACGGACTTAAAAGCGTATTAGAATCTTGTCATAAATGCTTTGCGTCCATTTTTACAGATCGTGCAATTTCCTACCGTCAACTCAAAGGTTTCGATCATTTTGAAGTTGCACTGTCAGTAGGTGTGCAAAAAATGGTACGTTCTGACATGGCTTGTTCTGGTGTGATGTTCTCCATTGACACAGAAACTGGCTTTAAAGATGCAGCTTTAATTACCGCCGCCTATGGTTTAGGTGAAAACGTGGTTCAAGGTGCTGTTAACCCTGATGAATATTTAGTATTTAAACCTACCTTGAAACAAGGATTTAAACCCATTCTGCAAAAACGTTTGGGAACAAAAGAAATTCAAATGGTTTATGATTTAGGTGGAACAAAATTAACCAAAAATGTTTCCGTTCCTGAAGCAGAAAGAAACCAATTTGCTTTAAACAATGATGAGATTTTACAATTAGCAAACTGGGCTTGCATTATTGAAGACCATTATTCCCAAGTCCGGGGTATGTTTACTCCAATGGACATTGAATGGGCAAAAGATGGGATTACTGGAGAATTATTTATCGTCCAAGCTAGACCAGAAACAGTCCAATCACAAAAATCGAAAACTGTTCTCAGAACTTATGTTCTCAAAGAAAAAGGTGATGTTCTGTTAACAGGTCGTAGCGTTGGCGAAATGATTGGTCAAGGTAAAGCTAGAGTCATTCTCGATGTTCACCAAATTAACCAATTCCAAGCCGGTGAAGTGTTAGTCACCAACCGCACAGACCCGGACTGGGAACCGATTATGAAAAAAGCTAGTGCTATTGTCACTAACTCCGGTGGTAGAACTTGTTTTGATGGAGAAACGAAAATTCTCACAAATCAAGGTTTTATGACCATTCAACAAATTTATGAACAAGGATATCAAGGATTATCAACTTTAGCCCTGAACACTAAAACCCATCAGATGGAATGGAAACCAATTATAGATGCAATGAAACGGACATCTCAAATAATTGGTGTGAGTGTATCTCAAACTGGGAAAGTTAGAGATAATTTCCTACGGTTAACTCCTGATCATAAAATGGTCAATCTTAGGAATGGTGAATATACCAAAACTGAGATTCAAGAAATGTTAAATAATCAAGAAATGGTGCTTGTATCTGAGAATATTCCCACATTAGGTAATAGCAAAGATCAAGCAGCAGATTTAGCTTATCTTTTGGGAGGAATTATTACAGACGGTTCAATTTACACCAGTCGAACTCATGGAGAAGTCCAGTTTATCCAAAAATCTGTACCAGAAAAACAAGCATTCATAGCTACTATGAATGAAAAAATGAATGCTGTTTATGGTAAATCTTTTGCGACTTGTGAGAAAGCAGTATCTTCAGGTTACATCCGAGGAAAACAGGTAACAGGCCAAGATACAGCTTATCGTGTTTATTCTCAGGCGATCGCCTATGACTTAAAAGAAAAAGAACAACAGATTACTCAAATTCTTTTAGAGAATACTCCAGAAGTTTCCTATCAATTTTTAGGAGGTGTAATTGATGGTGATGGTTGCTATGCTAACAACCGCATCAACATCTATATTTCTGAGGAGAACTTACTACAAGCTGTGATTATTGCTTGTTTGAAAATCAATACTGTTCCTCAAGTTACTAAAAACCGTAATATCTACAATGTCCAAATTGTAGAAAAATTAGAGCAAATTTTACAATATACCCAACGAGTTAAAGGAGACACTACTCCACGAAGTATTCAAACTAGATTTTTTGCCGCTAATCAATTATTTAGTGACAATGTAACAAGTCAAATCAAATTGAGAAGAGATAAAAACTTACTTATTTCCGATAAACAACTGGGTGAAATGAGTGAGTTTGCAGACCTTTTACAAGGTGATCTACGAATGCAACGAGTTGTTAAAGTTGCAGATGCAGTAGACGCTGAAGTTTATAATATTACTGTTGCCGATCATCATAATTATCTAGTTTTCACGGACAAATATACTCCTGTAGTTGTTTGTAACTGTCACGCCGCAATTATCGCCAGAGAAATGGGTATTCCAGCCATAGTTGGTTGCGGAAATGCGACCACAGTTTTGAAGACAGGACAGGAAATAACTGTTAGTTGTGCTGAAGGTGAAACAGGCAGAGTTTATGCAGGTCTGTTAAACTTTGAAATTCAAGAATTACCTTTAGATGATTTGCCTCGTACCCGCACTAAAATTATGATGAATGTGGGCAACCCAGAGGAGGCTTTAGGTTTAACAGCAATTCCTAATGATGGTGTGGGTTTAGCAAGAATGGAATTTATTATTGCTAACCACATTAAGGCACATCCTTTAGCATTGTTGCACTTTAATGAATTGGAAGACGAACTAGCAAAATATAAAATTGCTGAGTTAACCGCCCAATATGAAAATAAAGCTGAATTCTTTATTGCTCAATTGGCGCAAGGTATTGGTACAATTGCCGCAGCATTTTATCCCAAACCTGTGATAGTTCGGTTGTCTGATTTCAAGAGTAACGAATATGCTAACCTCTTAGGTGGTAGACAATTTGAACCCAAAGAAGAAAACCCGATGATCGGCTGGCGTGGTGCTTCTCGCTACTATGATCCTCGTTACCGTGAAGGTTTCGCCCTGGAATGTCAAGCTATGAAACGGGTACGGGATGAAATGGGTTTAACTAACATGGTTCTCATGGTTCCCTTCTGTCGTACTCCCGAAGAAGGACAACGGGTACTTGCAGAGATGGCGAAAAATGGCTTGGTTCGTGGTGAGAACGGTTTAGAAGTTTATGTAATGTGCGAATTGCCAAGTAACGTGCTACTTGCAGACGAATTTAGCCAAGTCTTTGACGGTTTCTCTATTGGTTCTAATGACTTGACACAGTTAACATTAGGATTAGACCGAGATTCAGAGTTAGTTGCCCATTTGTTTGATGAACGCAACGAAGCTGTAAAACGGACAATTGCTAAAGCGATCGCCACCGCTAAAGAATATAATCGCAAGATCGGTATCTGCGGTCAAGCTCCCAGCGATTATCCCGAATTTGCTAGATTCTTGGTAGAATTGGGTATAGATTCTATCAGTCTTAACCCTGATTCTGTGATCAAGACAATGTTAGAAATTGCAGAAGCAGAAGGAATGTAGGTGATTGGGGACTGGTGACTGGGTAATTAATTTTATTTTTCCCAATCACCAATCACAGATCACCAAATTTGGCAGCAAAAAGTGAATTTAAATATCCAACAAATACGGATGGTTTGAGTTGTATAGCGGAGAATTTACGATCTGTACGAGACAAAATGGAAATATGTCAATCTTTGGTGGAAATTGGATGATATGTGCTGGTGTGTGGAGTAATTTAAAGTCTTATTGGGCTTTTTGTTAATAAATTTAATTTTTGATTGATAATAGATTATCTATAGCTCCTGAAAAGAAAATCAGCTTCAACAAAACAAGATATTATTAAATTTTTGCAAGCAGTTATTGACGTATGTATATTTTTATTCTAAAATTTACTTAGAACAAAATTACTATCTTGAGCAAGAACATGAACAAAGACAATAAAGCATCAATAATTCAGGTTTGACAACCTTATTCTCAAAAAAAGCTGGCGTTAATATCATGTTTGGTGAGCTTGTCCTAAGTTGACAATTTACTAGACAAACCTATACAAGTACATACAAAACTACAAGTATTTGACGTATACATGGAATAAGTTGACTAAAAAATTA
>NZ_JACJPT010000176.1:0-6907 GCF_014696195.1 Sphaerospermopsis sp. FACHB-1094
CGTTTGGCTAAAGCGTGAAAGTCTACCGAGGGATAACTGCTCCCATGCTCCCGTTGAAGTAGAAAGTAAAGTCTAGTTTTGTCTAGGTTTTATATAGCAGATGTTGTATGCAACGTCTCTACAAGGTTTAGGGTGCGGAAGGTGAGTTGAATCTCACATTCCGCATAAGCGGAGAATAAAAAAATAATTATCTCCAAAAACATTGTTTGGTAAGGGTTTTCAGGATTTTAGTTCAAAGGAACTATAAAATGTTTATTAGGAATTTATCTCATTTATTGAGAATATTTTTGGAGTAAAGTTTGTACAACCCTGAATCTTTCGTGATAATTATTCAGAATTGGATTTTATCTGCGGAAGGTGAGTTGAATGCTAACGCTTAGTGTGCTGTAAGCATAAAAGTTTAGATGATCGGGAAATCAGGTAAAATGGCAAAATGTCATGAAAAATCCATCATCCAAATATAACTATAATTCTAAGGTTATCCCCATTCTGAACACGATCGCACTAAGTGAACTGTTTTAGCGGGGGAATGAAGTTAAAAATAAGTAGGTTAAAGAAACGGGGAAACTAACGTGAGTTCTGGATTTGATTACGATTTAGTGATTATTGGCGCAGGTGTAGGTGGACATGGCGCAGCCCTACACGCTGCTCATTATGGTCTGAAAACAGCGATTATTGAAGCTGGAGATATGGGAGGAACCTGTGTTAACAGAGGTTGTATTCCTTCCAAAGCTTTGTTAGCTGCTTCTGGTAAGGTGCGGGAGTTACGTAACGCCCACCATCTCAAGTCTTTGGGGATTCAAATTGGTGGTGTAGAATTTGAACGAGAAGCGATCGCTAATCATGCTAATAATCTTGTCTCAAAAATTCAAGGTGACTTAACCAACAGTCTCAAACGTCTGGGGGTCGATATTATCCGGGGGTGGGGAAAAATCGCTGGTTCACAGAAAGTCAGCGTGATGACGGATAGTGGTGACAAAACTATCACTGCTCAAAATATTATTCTTTCTCCTGGTTCTGTTCCCTTTGTTCCTCCCGGAATAGAAATAGACGGTAAAACAGTCTTTACCAGTGACCAAGGTGTAAAATTAGAATCTCTGCCTCAGTGGATCGCTATTATTGGTAGTGGTTACATCGGTTTAGAATTTTCTGATGTTTACACTGCTTTGGGTTGTGAAGTTACCATGATTGAAGCCCTGGATGTGTTAATGCCAGGATTTGATCGGGATATTGCTAAACTGGCAGAAAGAGTTTTAATTACTCCCCGTGATATTGAAACTAAGGTCGGAATATACGCTAAAAGGGTAATTCCTGGTTCTCCTGTTGTCATTGAGTTAGCAAACTTCCAAACAAAAGAAGATTTAGAAGTTTTAGAAGTTGATGCTTGTTTAGTAGCTACAGGTCGCATCCCCACTACTAAAAATCTCGGTTTAGAATCTGTGGGTGTAGAACTGGATAAACGGAATTTTATCCCTGTAAATGATGGCATGGAGGTGCTGTCAGCAGGTGAAGTAGTTCCTAACCTCTATGCCATTGGTGATGCTAACGGTAAAATGATGTTGGCTCATGCCGCTTCGGCTCAAGGTATCATTGCTGTAGAAAATATCCTGGGTAAAAACAAAACGGTAGACTATCGTAGTATTCCCGCAGCAGCTTTTACCCATCCAGAAGTGAGTTATGTGGGTTTAACAGAAACAGCAGCCCAAGAATTAGGTTTAGCAGAAGGGTTTGAAATTGCTACCAGTAAGAGTTACTTTAAAGGTAATTCTAAAGCTTTGGCAGAAAACGAAGCCGATGGTATTGCTAAAGTAATTTATCGTTCAGATACAGGTGAGGTGTTAGGTGTGCATATTTTCGGCGCACACGCTTCCAGTTTAATTCACGAAGCATCCGCCGCAGTTGCTAACCGTCAATCTGTAAAAGATTTGGCTTATTTGGTTCACGCCCATCCTACACTATCAGAAGTGTTAGATGAAGCCTACAAACGAGCGATCGCTAGTTAGGTGGTGATTGGTGATTGGTGATTGGGAAATTAATCCTTTAAAATCTGTGCTTACTTTGATGGAAAAGAATAAATCTTCCCAGTCCCCAGTCCCCAGTCCCCAGTCCCCAGTCCCCAGTCCCCAGTCCCCAGTCCCCAGTATGCAAATTCGTCGTCGTCAACCTAGTCCAGCTATTGATGTCTCTATTGTTCGCTACCAAGCAGTATTAGAGGATGCTGAACCAAATAATATTCTCGAAGAAATTGTTTGGTATAAAGAAACAGAAGTTGAACAAATGCGGGAAAAATTGCCGTTAAAAGAACTGCAAAAAAAAGCTCTTTCCTTACCTCCTACCCGTGATTTTGTTGCTGCGTTGCGTCAAGGAAAAACTAAACCTGCATTAATCGCAGAAGTAAAAAAAGCATCCCCCAGCAAAGGGGTTTTACGAGCAGATTTTGACCCGGTAGAAATTGCTAAAGCTTATGAAGAAGGTGGTGCAAGTTGTCTTTCTGTTCTCACAGATAAAAAGTTTTTTCAAGGTAGTTTTGATAACTTATCTTTAGTCCGTGCTGCCGTAGATTTACCATTATTATGTAAGGAATTTATTATTTATCCTTATCAAATGTATTTGGCGCGAGTGAATGGCGCAGATGCAGTTCTATTGATAGCGGCAATTCTTAGTGATCAGGATTTACAGTATTTCATTAAAATTGCCAACGCTCTGAAAATGGCGGCTTTGATTGAAGTACATAGTTTAGAAGAACTTGACCGAGTTTTAGCTTTAGATGGTGTTTCTTTAGTTGGTATCAATAATCGCAACCTAGAAGATTTTTCTGTTGACCTCCAAACCACCTGCGAACTACTGAAAGCAAGAGGTAGTCAATTACAGGAGAAAAATATTTTAGTCGTCAGTGAGTCAGGACTACATACACCAGAGGATTTAAGTATAGTAGAAACAGCCGGAGCATCAGCTGTACTCGTTGGTGAGTCTTTGGTAAAACAACCAGATCCAAAATTGGCAATTAATCAGCTTTTTGGTAAATAAGACTGGGGACTGGGGACTGGGGACTGGTGACTAGGGACTGGTGACTGGGAAAGAAAATTTTAGATTTTAGATTTTAGATTTTAGATTGGAATTGTCAAAAACAATCCAAAATCCAAAATTGTGTTACCAATTACCAATCAAGTGGTTTCTGATCAAAAATAAAGAGGAAAGGTGAAAAGGAAAGCCGAAAGCTGGCCTTTTTGCCTTTAATTTTTAAGTTTGTGCCTAGAGCAGATGTGACTCTCTCAGGTACTATAATCTTCTGATGACAGACTGATTGAATTTGTAGATGAATGTCTAAAATTTGCCATCAGAATTAAATCATCCTCAAAGGATTTTGAATCTTATTGGATTTTTGGGATAGAGATAATGGACGATAAGTTAATGTTGATGATTCCTGGACCTACTCCAGTTCCAGAAGCAGCTTTACTAGCTTTGGCTAAACACCCCATTGGACACCGTACCAGTGAATTTAGTAACATGATGGGGGAGGTGACAGAAAACCTGAAATGGCTGCACCAAACCCAAAATGATGTACTGATGCTGAATGTTAGCGGTACTGGTGCGGTAGAAGCGGGAATTATTAATTTTCTGTCTCCTGGCGATCGCATTTTGGTGGGTTCTAATGGTAAGTTTGGTGAACGTTGGGTAGAAGTTGGTCAAGCTTTTGGTTTAAATGTGGAAGTTGTCACCGCAGAATGGGGACAACCTTTAGACCCGGCTAAGTTTGGAGAAATTTTACAAGCTGACACCAACAAAGAAATTAAAGCTGTCATTATCACCCACAGCGAAACTTCTACAGGTGTAATCAATGATTTGGCAGCTATCAATAGTCATGTAAAAGCACATAGGGAAGCTTTAATTATTGTTGATGCTGTCACCAGTTTGGGTGCTTACAATGTGGCTGTTGATGCTTTGGGATTGGATGTAGTAGCTTCCGGTTCTCAAAAAGGCTATATGATACCCCCCGGTTTAGGATTTGTGTCTGTAAGTCCTAAAGCTTGGGAAGCTTACAAAACTGCGAAGTTGCCAAAATATTATTTAGATTTAGGTAAATATCGCAAATCTACAGCTAAAAATACAACTCCTTTTACTCCCCCAGTTAACTTAATTGTGGCACTACACACCACCTTGGGGATGATGAAAAAAGAGGGTTTAGAGTCAATTTTTGCCCGTCATGAACGCCAAAAAAATGCGACTCGTGTAGCGATGAAGGCTTTAAATTTACCATTGTTTGCAGCGGATGAATGCGCTAGTCCAGCTATTACCGCTGTATCAGTACCGGGAATGGAAGCGGATAAAATTCGGTCATTGATGAAAAAGCGGTTTGATATTGCTTTAGCTGGTGGTCAAGACCATCTGAGTAATAAAATTTTCCGTATTGGTCACTTAGGATTTGTGAGCGATCGCGATATTCTCAGTTGTATCGCATCATTAGAAATTGTACTGGCAGAAGTTGGCTATGAAAACTTTACCCCTGGTGCTGGTATCGCCGCTGCTGCTAAGGTTTTTGGATAAGGTCAGTGACTGGGGACTGGGGACTGGGTTATCAACTTCCTCCTGCCCTCTACCCCCTGCCTTCTGACTCCTGCCTCCTGCCTCCTGACTCCTGACTTCTAACAATAAAAGGGCAAGTGATTTGATCAACTTGCCCTTTTAATTTGGATGTCAATAATTCAAAATTCTCAGCATCAATTTTTCGATCTATCAAACTTTGCCCAGGGCAGAGTTGACTTGACATACCTTATTTCTCCTGAATTAGCTCAACCGTTTCATATTGAATTTGCATACAGTTAGCCGCCAGAATATTGACCAGAATAGTTACCAGCAATGGATTTTCTAGTATTCCATTGCTTACCTATGCAGTCTCCAACCAATCATAAATTTGTTCTAACTGCTCTAGGGTAATCAACCCATACTGCCACAGGATCATGGTTAAAGAGCCTGTATCCTGCTCCCGATGACGCAAAGCCACAGACAGAGAAGCGGCTGAGATCGCCAAATCTTCTTGGAGAAAATTAATCAAACGAGAATATCTTGATTGTGCCATTTGTATCTCACCTCCTTGAGTAGAGTGTATTATCATATATCCTTTCCTCTTTTCTCAGTGATCTAAAGCCAGTATTTTATGTGTCACTGTGCTATGACTGAATAAATCCTCAAACACTTTCACCATCCAAAATCTAAAATCCAAAATCCAAAATCCAAAATCCAAAATCCAAAATCCAAAATCGTATAACTTTCGTACTGCTTGTTTCCCCCAATCTCAAGTAACAGGAACTATAAGTTAAATTGGCTTGATTCTCTTGAGTTTTTTGTGCTTAATGTAATTACATCTGAAGTATCCAAGATTCCATAGCCTATAGTCCTCTATTGATTACTATTTACACTTATGTCAAAAGAAGGATTTTTCCAGTGAAACTTTGAAGTCGGGTTTTTCATTGGGGAAAAGCTAGATCCGATGTTATGATAACTGCTGCTAAATATTAACCTCTATATTTTACGGAATAGTTTTTTTACCAAAATATCTTCATACAAAATTGACAGATTCCTCATAGGTGACTGGGGACTGGTGACTGGTGACTGGTGACTGGTGACTGGTGACTGGTGACTGGTGACTGGGAAGAATAACTAATGACTAATAACTTGGGTTGAAAAATTCAATTTTTACTTTGTCACCTACCTGTAAACCTAATTCTGTAGCTCGTTTGGATCTCAGTTCAATTACTTGGTCTATTGGTACGTTAGGACCATAGGTGGGACAAGGTTCACTTTTACAGGGGGGTGCAGCGGTCTCAATGTACTTGATTACTCCATCCTGAAGAAAGACCATATCTAAAGATACGGGGACATTCAACATCCAAAAACTGACTGGTTGGGCTGAGGGAAATACAAATAACATTCCCCTGTCATCGGGTAAAGCTGGTCTATACATCAACCCCATAGCCTGTTGTTCTGGTGTTTTTGCGACTTCTAGGTTAATTTTTGTGCCGTTGGGAATGGTAGCTTCAGCAGAGATTGGCAAATTTTGACCTTTAGGGGTTTGTAATTGGACTTGAGAGGTTGATGTAGTAGTGGGTTCGGCGGTGGTTGGGGGTGAACAGCCAATGAGTAAAACACTCAGGAGTAGATACAATACAGTTTGCCGACGCAACATAAGCAGTTGAAAATTTAAGTTTCTAAATGGACTATTGCTTTTCTCATAAGTTCCCTAACTAGGCTTTGCTGTTCGCGTAGCGTGCCGTTAGGTATAAAAGTCTTTTCGTGGGGCAGGCAAAAGGAAAGGTGAACAATGGCAAAATAAAGAGCTATTCACTTAATAATGTGGTTTTTTTTATTTAGATTTCGATTTTACAGAAATTTCTGCAAAATAGCCCGCTATTGGCAATTATTTTTTTTCAGGAGATTTTTCTGTGATGTGGCCACAAGTTAGATCCGATACAAAAAAGCTAACTAATGCTAACAAAAGTTGGCTTTTTCTTCCTGTTTCACCAGTTCGACTACGCTCACTGAACTCCTAGCAGTGTCGGCACTATCTAGTCCACAGGCTAACACGATCAATCTGACCGTTTCTTGTTTTAAATTAATCGCAGCGTTTAAATCTCTGTCAATCTCAAAGCCACAGTTATCACATTTAAACACTCTTTGAGATAATGACAGTGATGATTTCTTTTCTCCACAACTTGAGCAAGTCTTGCTACTCGGATAAAATCTATCCACAATTACTAACTTACTACCATACAGTTGTGTTTTGTATTCTAGCTGCCTTCTAAATTCATAAAAGCCCATATCGGCTATAGCTTTTGATAATTTCCCATTTGCTAACATCCCAGATACATTCAAATCTTCTATCCCTATCACCGCGTGGTTTTTGCTGATA
>NZ_JACJPT010000177.1:0-6865 GCF_014696195.1 Sphaerospermopsis sp. FACHB-1094
ACCAGTCCCCAGTCACCAGTCCCCAGTCCCCAGTCACCAGTCACCAGTCACCAGTCACCAGTCACCAGTCACCAGTCCCCAGTCCCCAGTCACCAGTCACCAGTCACCAGTCACCAGTCCCCAGTCACCAGTCACCAGTCACCAGTCACCAGTCACCAGTCCCCAGTCCCCAGTCCCCAGTCACCAGTCCCCAGTCCCCAGTCACCAGTCCCCAGTCACCAGTCACCAGTCACCAGTCACCAGTCAATTATCACTACGAGCGTAGTCATCTTGGTAGCGAATAATATCATCTTCTCCTAAATATTCGCCGTTTTGAACTTCTATCAAAACCAAGGGAATAACACCCGGATTTTCTAAACGATGAACTGTACATTGTGGTACGTAGGTTGATTGATTGTTACTGAGTAAAATTTCACTCTCACCACACACGACTTTAGCAGTACCGGAAACAACTATCCAGTGTTCACTGCGGTGATGGTGCATTTGCAAACTGAGGCGATGTCCTGGTTTAACTTCGATACGTTTAATTTTATAACCTTTACCTTCTTCTAAAACTGTAAACGAACCCCAAGGACGCATTTCACTGGCTGCTATTCCTTTTGTGCTAATGCTTGCACTTAAAGATAGTGTATTATTTGTGACTTTTTCAGTAAGTTGAGCCATAATGACCTCGTTGTACAATGTACAAAATTTTAAGATTCTTAATATTTAGTGAAAAAATTTAATGAACTTTTTAAGAAATAAAATTAATCCATTAATTTCACTGTTATTACCATAGCAAAGATAACTCCGATCAAGTACTCCTTAATTATTCAAAATCAGCTTTCTACATTAATTCTTCATGAATGAAATATTAACTTATTCTCAACTTTAAATAGGGCTTGCTGAAAAAGTTATTTGTGAGGGGACGGGAGTATGGCTAATGTCACCACTATCAAGGAGTCAGGAGTTTAAGGAGTATGGCTACGCCACGCTTACTTCGACTAGGCTCAGTACAAGTCGCGAACAAGGAGTTTTTTTGATTGGGAAATTGTGCAAACACCTGTCCTGAGCCTGTCCTGAGCCTGTCCTGAGCCTGTCCTGAGCGAAGTCGAAGGGCGAAGTCGAAGGGCGAAGTCGAAGGGCGGTGTCGAAGGGCTAACAAAGTGCAAGCTTTCTGAGGCTCACAGTACCTAAAACCTTGCACAATTTCAATTTTAATCATCCTCAATTCCTTGTTTTATCTAGGTTTTACATTTATTCAGCAAGCCCTAAATATGAACAAGTTTATTATCCTGCGACAATATGTAAATGCAAAACTTAATAATATCTATTCAGAAATATTATTGAAAATTTTGCATTTTTTACGTGGGATTGACCGTTTACCTATGGTTAATAAAGATACCTATACCGTTATGAACACGGGCGGCTGTATTTGGTGAACGGTCGAGTAATTGCCCTCCCAAGTATAAACTTGTGGAACTGCCGCCGTCGAGGTTGAGGGCGTTAACACATCCCATGACCTGCATTAGTTGGGCGTGTTCTGCTAAGGTGGGTCCTAATCCTCCGGCGCGGTTGTGGACTGCTGCTATGATTAAATTACCTGTACTGGTGGTACAAATGGCACTGCGGGCGGCTCTTTCGATGATAAAGGCGTTGCTAAATTTCTCACTTTGAGCATCGAGGACTATTTGGCGGTTTTGGATTAAAAGCGGACCTGCGCCGATAATGTGGGGGTAACGGTTAAAGTTAGCAGAGTTAGTGGAACTGGTAATGTTAACTTTTGTGCCAATAGATAATTTTGCGGCGTTGCTGGTAGCAGTACCCCGTAAAGTGAGGAGGTAGCCGTCTTTGGGGATGGGAACAGGGGTGACACCTGCTTTACCTCCTGGTGTTTGGTTGGTGATTTGGTTATTTTGAACTGTGAGGATAATTTCGTTATTTAGTAGGGGTGTGTAAGTTTGTCCCCAGGTGGGTGTATAACGAGCGATGCCGTTTTGTACGTAGGCACTGTTTAGGAAGAGTATGGGTAGGGTTTGGTTATTACTGGTGTTTAAAGTTTCGTTTAAAGTGAGACGACCAAAATAAAATTCTCCGTTGTTATTCCAGGCGATCGCACCTCTATTAAGTATGGGTCCTGATAACCATTGATTGTCTCTTTTAACTGCCCCTAGTGGTAATTTATTATTGCGGTTAAAATAACCACCATTAATTCCTGCTACTGCTAAATCCCGTTGTGCTGTTTGGATTAAGGGTGCTATACCTGTTTGACTGTCCAGACTAGAAGATATTGGTTTTAAAGTTAACCCAGCTTGACGCGGGTTAATTTCTAGCCAAACGACGGGAAACCTATCCTGACCTACATTTATAAATCTTTGTTGCCAGCGTAATCCCTGATTCCAGGTAATATCCTTTGTTACTAAAGCATCTGGGATAATGTCAACGAGTAAACGATTAGGGTTAGCTAGGGTAGTAATGCGGGGAGATGAACCAAAGGGAATACTGAGAGTAATCCTAGTTTGATTATTAGTTTGATTATTAGTTTGATTATTTACTGTTTCTACTTTTTGGATCAGTGCGTCCGGGTCTGGTGTGGTTGGTAGTTGTTTTGTTTGGTCTGGTGGTGTGGTTGGGGGTTGGGGTGGATAACGTTGAATTAAGCTATTATCAGCCGTACTATCTAGGGTGATGATCCATTCTCGGTTGGGTGGTGCTGGAGGTGTAGAACTGAGATTTTTGGGATCTGCTGATTTTCTAATGATTTGACCTGGTGCAGCTTTCCAAGGTGTGGGACGATCTAAATCAAAGACTAGGCGATCGCCTGTAGGTCTTTTCCCCTGACGAATATTATTGATTTTCGCCGGAGGGGTAGAAATTACTAGCTGATTTCCGTTAACTTGGATTTGCCAGCCGTTGGTTTGGGCAAAATTAGAAATATCTAAATAACGATATCCAGGAGAAAATTTAGCTTTGAGGGTGGAAGATGATGCAGAAAACCACTCTATTGGTTGCAATTCAGGATTCGTGGTATTTAATAAATCTATTCCTATTAATTGCCTGAGTGCAGCATCACTAACATAAGTGCTTACAGTTCCCGACGTTCCTGGTTGTTGTATCCAAGCACCTGGTAAATTTTTACCATTGAGAAAAATTTGATTACCTGATAATGGTGTTGGTAGTTGAGAAATCATCAGGGGGAGAGATTGAGAACGGATGGGAGATAGTTGAGCGTTAGTAGTATCAGCAATAAGTAAACTAAGTGCTGTTACTAGCATTGAAGACACAGAGTAGAGGAAAAATCGCAGTTTGTTCATTTCGATCATGAGCATTTTTACTATTCGTCAGTTTTGGGGGAATAGGGAATAGGGAACAGGGAGTAGCAAGAATTGAGTTTTTACCCAGTCACCAGTCACCAGTCACCAGTCACCAGTCACCAGTCCCCAGTCACCAGTCACCAGTCCCCAGTCACCAGTCACCAGTCCCCAGTCCCCAGTCACCAGTCCCCAGTCACCAGTCACCAGTCCCCAGTCACCTGTTCCCTGTTCCCTGTTCCCTTTAATTATGAAAGATAAAATATTAAATTGGGTAAATACAATATTAGTCGCTGATTTTTTCCTAGTAATTTTAGGATTTGGTTGGTTTGCTGTCGCTGTTGTTGGCGATGCTTCAGGCATCAACTTAGGTTTAGATTTATGGCATAAACTTTGGCAACCCTTATTTAACCCAGCTATTGGTCTTTTAATGGGAGGGGCGTTAATTAGTGGTATTAGCGGTTGGGTTGCTAAGAAATTTGGGAAAAATTAGTTAGGATAAAAACTGCTCTATTTCTTATAATAACATCTGACTGTTTTTCCAAGGATTAATTTTACCTTCACGAGAAACTTTTGCAATAAATGGAGCAGGATGCTTGAGAACAAACTTTTCCATTTTGTCAATTGCTTTAATAAAAATTTCTGCCATTTCTTCGCCTTTTAAACCTTGGGAAGTCAAAATAAACATTTTTATTTGAGCGCGAGCAACAGCAATTCTTTCTAACTTGTTTCTACTGATTCTATCATCTTTAGTTAAAACAACCCAACCTTTTTTACCTATCTCTGGTAGCCAGTCTACATCTTGAGTTCCTTGACCAAAATGTTCGTCGTGAATTTCTACTAAAATAACCCAAGTTGCGAAGTTTTTCGGTTACAGTTCCTGTACCTAAACATCTATCAATAAAAAAGGTAATTGACTTAGGTGTGGTCATGCAACAACAGGTAATTCACAGCGAATAGCTTCTTCAATTTTCAGGCGATCGCACTTATAATCAAAAGCAAGATCCTCAATTGATTCACCAGCCTTTAATCGTTCAGCTAAAACCGTAGTAGGTATTCCTGTGTCAGCAATTACAAGACGACCAAAAGCAATTCTGGGATCAATTACAACAATGCGTGGGTTATCTTGTTCTTGAGAACAAGTAAATGGAAAAAGTTTAATAGCAAGTCCATTCTTGTCAAACTCAATGCGCTGAAAATGAGTATTAAAAGTATTTTTCAAGTCTGTTCGCCAGTATTCTGAGGCATTATTAATCAGAGAACTATATTTTTCTATGAATAAGTCAACTCCTTGAGATTGGAATTTTTTATGAGCTAACGGGTGTGATAATTGAAACTGATCCTCAATTTCATCAAGAGCAATTCTTACCTTATCGCGTTGCATTTGGTGGTGTTTACGAATAGCTCTAAGAACATGAATTTCAACGAGGTTGATAAATGAAAGGAGTTTTGGTTTAATATCTTGAGTTAAAATTAGTGGTTTGGAGAATTGAGAACCATTTGATATTGTTGCTATCCAAGATCGAATAGTACCTGCTGGTATACGTAGGTATTTAGCAGCATCGCTAATAGAATAGGCAGGAATATCTCTAGGATCAACTTCTCCATAAAGGTTGTTCATAAATTTACCTACCAGAGATGTTTTTGTTTATTGTTTATATCATGTTTGAGATATTGATTATATCTGTTGGGGCTGGAAATGGGGAATAGGGAATAGAAGGAAGTTTCCCAATTACCCATTACCCATTACTCATCACCCATCACCAATTATTTCAAAATTTGCATCAATGCTGATTGCAAATTTGGATACTGATAATTAAAACCTGACGCTTGAGTGCGTTGAGGTAAAACCTTTTGCCCCTCTAAAACTACAATTGCCCCATCTCCCAATAATGCGTCCAAAGCAAAACCAGGAACAGGCAACCAAGAAGGGCGATTCATCACCTGTCCCATTGTATTACTTAACTCGCTCATCCGCACAGGATTGGGAGCAGTGGCATTGTATACACCTTGCATTTTGGGCTGGGTTAAAGCTTGGATAATTAAGTTCACAATATCGTCTATGTGAATCCACGAAAACCACTGACGACCGCTACCAATGGGACCACCTGCAAAAAGTTTGAAGGGAGTAATCATTTTACCCAAAGCGCCGCCATGACCTAAAACAATGCCAAAGCGCAAAATTACCAAGCGCACACCGGCATTTGTTGCCTTCTGCGCTTCCGCTTCCCATTCTTGACAAACTTGAGCTAAAAAATCTTGACCTGAAGGGCTATTTTCTTCAAAAGTAGCTGTTTCGCTAGTTCCATAATAACCAATAGCTGAAGCGTTTACCAATACCGATGGTTTAGGGTTAGCCGTAGCTATAGCTTCCACAACTTTTTGTGTACCGAGTTTGCGGCTGTTGAGAATAGCTTGCTTACGTTCTGGTGTCCAACGTTCCTCAGCGATGGGTTCTCCCGCCAAATTTACCACACCATCACAACCAGCAACAGCATCTTGCCAAGCGCCCGATACACCTGGTGTATAAGCCCTAATTTCTACATTTGGGAAAGCCTGAGAGGGAAAAACCTTGTGGGCAGAATTGGTATTTCGACTTAACACCAATACTCTATTACCTTCTTCTTGCAGCCGTTTAACTAGACGACTACCGACAAAACCAGTTGCTCCCGTGATCGCTACTTTCATTGTTAACCTAAACTCAAGCACATTGTACAGTCTTCACTGTTAACTTAATTTAACAATTTTTCAGCCTGTACTGTCTTGTTGTTAAGTTAATTTCTTTGCTGTCACCTGTATTTTGCAAATTATACCAGGTGAAAAAATGATGGCGACAGACGAAAAGCTTATCTAGCAAGCCTTAAACAATCTAAAATCCAAAATCCAAAATCCAAAATCCAAAATCCAAAATCGTATTAACTAGCGTGTTCCCAGTCACTAAGTAATTCACGTTGCTGCTTTTTGGTGTTGTTTTTACGGACTGGCACTTTAGGAACGCCAATATCAACACGAATAAAAGACTGTTTTTCCTTTTTAGCAGATTTGTTTTCTAGTGCGTTTGTCATTGTTCGATACCTTGGATAAAAACTTCAGTCCTAATTTATAACATCACTTTTTTTTAGACACATTCCGGAAGAAAGATTTTATTTTTTGGCAAAATTGTTTAATGATAATAAACATGAGAAACGGTGGGTTTAATTACAGAAAAACCTGGTCTTATAGGGTTTTTATCTCCCACTATAACTTGAAAATTTATTTAGCTATAAAGCTTACTAATTCTAGCTTACAGTCTACAATTACCAGGGCGTAAATGCCAAAATATCTCATTATTTGATTTTGGGTTTGATGGTGAAGATAACCTTTGCCTATTCAGCTACGACTCTACAGGCTGATGAGAATTTATTGTAACTTTAAATGGGGGTTGCTGAGAAAGTCTTTCCGTGAGGGCATAGGAGTCAGGAGTCAGGAGTCAGGAGTCAGGAGTCAGGAGTCAGGAGTCAGGAGTCAGGAGTCAGGAGTCAGGAGTCAGGAGTCAGGAGTCAGGAGGAGATTTGAAAATTTCTTTGCCATCTCTT
>NZ_JACJPT010000178.1:0-6754 GCF_014696195.1 Sphaerospermopsis sp. FACHB-1094
TTCCGGTATACCCTTCCAAACCCTTGCACTAATTTCTGTGTTTATCAGCCTCTAACCTTTGATATATCAAGGTTTTAGGTTTATTCAGCAAACCCTAATTAAGAAGCCACAGCAGTAGAACGAGTACGCCGTCTTCTACCATCAGAAACCTTCACAGCAGGTTCAGGCGGTTGTTCAGGAACTTGCAGCAACAAAGTCACAGAAGCTTGACATTGTAACTCCCGACGCAGAGAACGAGCCAACTCCTTCTCTAAAGTGCCTTGTAAACCGCCCCAGTCTATATCATTGGGTTCATTTCCCGTCACAAACTCAGACCAACGAACCCGCAAAATTTCCTCAATGCGTTGCTGTACCCATTTCAATAACAGCGATCGCTCAATACTTGTCACCACACCCCGCAGGTGAATTTCTGGTCTAGCCAACAGTTTACCATTCCAATCAACAGCAGCCGCAATAGTCGCCAGTCCTTCAGAAGCCATCGTTTGCCGTTCTTGCAACACTTTGGCGCTCACCATTCCAGAACTCGTTGTATCCACCAGTTCAATACCCGAAGCTACTTTAGCCGCAACACGGATAGATTCTTCAGTTAGTTCTATCACATCCCCATTCTGAATAATCACCATATTTTCTTTGGGAATGCCCATACTCTGAGCAGTTTCCGAATGCTTCACCAACATCCGATGTTCACCATGAACAGGAACAAAGAACTTAGGACGAGTTAAAGCCAGCATGAGTTTTTGTTCTTCTTGACAACCGTGTCCAGAAACGTGAACGCCCTTATCTCTACCATAGACGACATGAGCGCCTTGGATCATCAATTTATCAATGGTGTTCACCACCGCAATGGTATTACCAGGAATGGGGTTAGCAGAGAAAACAACTGTATCTCCTTCTCTAATTTTAATATGGGGGTGTTCTTTGTTAGCAATGCGAGTCATGGCCGCCATTGACTCACCTTGAGAACCTGTTGTTAAAATCAGTACGTTCTCATCCGGTAAACCCCGGACAGTATGCAAGGGTTGAAATAGGCTATCTTCACATTTGATATAACCTAAATTCCGGGCATGGGCAATCAAATTTAGCATTGAACGTCCCACAACTGTCACTACTCGGTTATGTTTCTTGGCCAGTTGCAACACTATATTGATCCGATGCACACTGGAAGCAAAGGTAGTAACAAATAAACGCCCTTTAGCTTGGGAGAATACCCGGTCAAGGTTGGGATAAACGGAACGTTCAGAAGGTGTAAATCCTGGTACTTCTGAGTTAGTGGAATCACTTAACAAGCAAAGTACACCTTTTTCCCCATGTTCCGCTAGGCGCTGTAAATCAAACTTTTCGCCATCTACAGGGGTATGGTCAATTTTAAAGTCCCCTGTATGGATAACTACACCTAATGGAGTATGAATAGCAACGGTAAAACTATCAGCGATAGAGTGGGTGTTGCGGATGTATTCGACAAAAAAGGCTTTACCAATTCTGACGACATCACGAGGAAGAACTGTTCTTAATTCTGTGCGATCGCGTACTCCTGCTTCTTCCAATTTCCCCTCTAACATGGCCATTGCTAATCTTGGTCCATAAATTACGGGGATGTCAAATTGTTTCAGGTGAAAAGCAATACCACCAATATGGTCTTCATGACCATGAGTAACGATCATGCCTTTGATTTTATGGCGATTTTCCCGTAAATAAGTTGTATCAGGTAGTACAATATTTACTCCGTGCATAGCCTCAGTGGGAAAAGCCAACCCTGCATCCAAGAGGACGATTTCATCCTCGTATTCAAAAACACAGGTATTTTTTCCTATTTCATGTAAACCGCCCAATGGAATAATTTTCAGGGCTGAGTTAGGTTCGTTTCTAGCCATTTTCTCCTGTATGTTGTGTGAGTTGTTAATCAGTTGATAGTTAGCGTTCTTGTATGAAAGACAACATCAAATGTCTATATAATTCAATGTCAAAATAGCCAATTTCCACTTCTGATATTCAATCAATTTGGTATTGAATAAATAAAAGTAATTGACCCCGTTCCCGTAGCTTCTTATCAAAAAAGATTCTTATATCGTTCATTTGTAGCACAGATGTTTAAATTGCGACCTAGAAGCAATTATTACTTTTTATTTATAAGTATCTGGGAAACCAGCATCTGGCTAGTATCCAATATATTGGCGCTCAGATTAAACTAAGTTTATGCAACACATCCTCTAACTTCTGACAGATTTCTGCGTCAGCTTCGCACAGCGGTGGACGAACTGAACCAACGTTCCAACCTTGAAGTTTTAATGCTTGTTTAACAGGAATGGGATTTGTTGTTAAAAATAAAGCTTTAAACAAAGGGAATAGTTGTAAATGAATCTCAGTAGCAATTTGAATGTTGCCTACATTAAAGGACTCTATCATCTGTTTTAGTTGATTACCTACCAGATGAGAAGCCACACTCACCACACCTTTAGCACCAACCGCTAACAGAGGCAAGGTTAAAGAATCATCTCCAGCGTAAATCTGAAATTCCTGTGGTGTCAAGCGGCGAATTTCACTAGCTTGATCTAAGTTACCACTGGCTTCTTTAATTCCCACAATGTTGTCGATTTGTGCTAATTGCACAACTGTTTCTGGACTCAAATTTTGACCAGTCCGACCAGGAATATTATATAACAACATCGGTAGGTCAGGACAGGCTTGAGCGATCGCCTGAAAGTGTTTGTATAGTCCTGCTTGGGGTGGTTTGTTGTAGTAAGGTACAACTTGTAAAGAACCATGTACTCCTATTCTAGCTGCTTTTTCGGTTGCTGCGATCGCTTCTTTGGTAGAATTTGAACCACACCCAGCAATTACTTTTGCTTTCCCTGCTACCGCTTGCAACACTTCCACAAACAGTTGATACTCTTCATCCCAGCTTAATGTGGGAGATTCACCTGTTGTTCCACATATCACTAATGTATCTGTACCATTGTCAACTAAATTTGCTGCTAATTTTCCAGCTACTTCATAGTTAACACTACCATCTGCTTTAAACGGCGTGATCATTGCCGTTATCACTGTACCAAAATCTACCACCCGTTTTTCACTCCTGATTTGTCTTTAGTTGTTAGTTGTTAGTTGTTAGTTGTTAGTTGTTAGTTGTTAGTTATTAGTTATTAGTTATTGGTTATTGGTTTATTCATCTTTCTTTCCCAGTCACCAATCACCAGTCCCCAGTCACCAGTCACCAGTCACCAGTCCCCAGTCCCCAGTCACCAATCACCCATTCTGAAGTAGATTTTTTTCTACTAATAATTCGGCGATTTGTATCGCATTTAAAGCTGCACCTTTACGGATTTGATCGCCACACAACCATAATTCTAAGCCACAAGGATGAGAAATGTCTTGTCTAATTCTGCCGACTAAAACCTCATCTTTACCACTAGCTTCTATAGGCATGGGGAAATAATTTTTCTGCCAATCTTCCACCAATTTCACACCAGGCGCATTGCTTAAAATTGCTCTTGCTTCATCTGGACTAAAAGGTGTGTCAAACTCCAGGTTAATTGCTTCGGAATGGGCGCGGAGTACGGGAACCCGTACACAAGTAGCAGTAATTCTGATGTCTTGACTACCAAATATTTTCCGAGTTTCGTTGACCATTTTTAACTCTTCCTCACAATATCCTATATCAGTCATTGGGGAATTATGGGGAAATAAATTAAACGCCAACGGATAAGGTAACACTTCAGCTACTGGTTGTTGTCCTTGTAATATAGCACTGGATTGAATTTTCACTTCTTCCATTGCTTTTGCACCAGCACCACTGGCAGATTGATAAGTTGCCGCTACAATCCTTGTTACTGGTTTTACTTGATGCAGTGGCCAAACTGCCAACGTCATTAAAATTGTGGTGCAGTTGGGATTGGCAATAATGCCTTTATGCTCGGCTGCGGCTTGGGGATTCACCTCTGGAACTATCAAAGGTACATCCGGGTTCATACGGAAGGCGCTAGAGTTATCTATTACCACTGCTCCTTTGTCTACAGCTACCCCAGCCCAGGTTTTGGAAGTTCCACCACCAGCACTAGCTAAGACAATATCAACATTTGCAAAAGAGCGATCGCTGACTGCCTCAATTACAAGATTTTCGCCTTTAAACTTGAGCGTCTTTCCTGCACTGCGTTCTGATGCTAACAATTTTAAATCCGCCAGGGGGAAATTACGACTTTCTAGTAATTCCAGCAACTCCGTACCTACAGCACCAGTCGCACCCAAAATAGCTACACGATAGGATTTAGACAAATTCGACTCCTTCTTTAAGAGGTTACTAAGGTTACTAAGTTTTTTCTAATACTCAAAATATCTATAATGGCAACATTGAGCAATCAAAGAAATTTGAATACTTAATGAGTTTTTTTCTAATTTAGTAGATATCTATAATATCTAAAGAATTTGGATTTTAGGATATTTTATTTATATTTTGATTTTATTTGACAATAATTACCATTTAACCTGTATTACTTTGAATTATACACTACCATACAACAAACTCCAAACTAAGGGTAAAATGAATAGGCTAACCATTAATTAGGTTGATAGAATCAATGGTACAACCTTGGCAACACCAGACTGCTTAGTTAACCATCTCCCAGTGGTGAGTAGGTTTGGGAAGCGGTTACTGGGTTTGAGATTGGGGGTTTGATCTTATCCTTCTCTCTTGAGAGCAGACAAGTATTGTTAGGCAACAGTGCTACCATGAGAATCTACCATGTTGACAGGATATCACAACCTGAACAATCTGGGTAACATTTTGCGTCTAACCTATCATGACCGCAGTAACAGCCATCAATTAAAGATCATTAAGCAGATTTTTTAGGACTAAACAACGTTTAAATGAGAAATTCTGAAAAATCGACTGAGATATCCTATCAGTAAAGATATAGCAGAAAAACTGGAAGGATCTGTAAATTTCTGTGCTATTGGCAGTAAACTAGATATCTGCTGAAGAGCGCAGCCCCTAAGCCCGGAGTTGAGGATGCTTAAAAGACGATTACTGGATAGCTAATTATCTAATTATCTAATTATTTTGTCTGATTTCGTCAAAAAATCCATCAACTGCACAAAACTGATGTATAACCTAAAAAATCCCTCTATTAATCTTAATATGAGCGATTAGTATAAGTTTTGTGTTGCACATCAAGTTAATAAGCGAGATATACGCAGCTTGTGTGTACTATCAAAAATGACAACACCAAAAAACAGAGACAAAGCATGAAAGTAACCCAGGAAAAACTTGAAAAAAGCCAAATTGGACTAGAAATAGAAATTACAGCGGAAGTTACCCAACAAAAATACGAACAGGTAATCAAAAATTTAAGTGCTACTGTAAATCTTCCTGGGTTTCGCAAAGGCAAAGCACCCCGGCAGGTATTATTACAGCGTCTAGGAAGCAGTCGCATCAAAGCATCGGTATTGGAAGAACTAATTCCCGAAGTTGTAGAGCAAGCAGTCAAACAAGAAGACATTAAGGCGATTGGCCAACCGAGATTAGTGTCATCCTTTGATGATTTGATTAATAATTATAAACCTGGAGAATCCTTGACCTTTGCTGCGGTGGTGGATGTAGAACCAGAAATCAAAATCCAGCAGTATACAGGATTCCAAGTCAAAGCCGAAGAAATCAAACATGATCCAACACGGGTGGATACAGTGTTAGATCAGGAAAGGCAGAAAATGTCCACATTAATTCCCGTAGAAGGAAGAGCAGCCCAAATAGGAGATGTGGCAGTAGTAGATTTTAAAGGTGTGTTGGCTAAAGGTGAAGGTGAAGACGAAGCAGCAGAACCTACACCCATTCCAGGAGGAGAAGCAGCAGATTTTCAAGTCGAGTTGCAGGAAGATAAATTTATCCCTGGTTTTGTAGTCGGTATGGTAGGAATGAACCCTGGAGAAACCAGAGAAATTTCCGCCCAGTTCCCAGATCCTTATGCGAGTCAAGAATTAGCCGGTAAAGCTGCCTTGTTTACAGTGACACTCAAAGAAATTAAGGAAAAAGAACTACCACCGTTAGATGACGACTTTGCTCAAGAAGTCAGTGATTTTGAAACTTTAGCAGAATTACGGACATCCTTAGAAGAACGTTATCAAAAAGAAGCCCAAGAGCAAACTAAAACCAATCAGCAAGAAGCTTTATTAGCGGAACTGCTCAAGCACGTAGAAATTGATTTGCCAAAAACTTTGATAGATAACGAAGTTGATGCCATGATCAAACAGACAATCATGAAATTGTCAGAGCAGGGAATGGATGTGAGAAAGTTTCTCACCCAAGAAATCCTGAATCAATTGCGCGAGCGTTCAGAACCAGACGCAGTAGAACGCCTTAAACGTTCTTTGGCTGTAGAAGAAATCGGTAAACGGGAATCAATCACAGCCACAGTTGAGGAAGTCAACGCTAAAGTTAAAGAACTCTTAGAAGAGTACGCTGATGAAGATATAGATGCAGTAAGACTGCAATCTTTGGTAGAAGCACAGCTAGTAAATGAGAAAATCATGGATTGGTTGCTGGCTAACTCATCCATAGAACTTGTACCCGAAGGTTCTTTAAGCACAGAAGAGGAAACTGATTCAGAAGCAGAACCGGCTACAGAAGCAGAAACAACCAGTCCTGAGTAAAGGTGACTGGGGACTGGGGACTGGTGACTGGTGACTGGGGACTGGGGACTGGTGACTGGTGACTGGGGACTGGGGACTGGGGACTGGGGACTGGGGACTGGGGACTGGTGACTGG